>NZ_JAMYMF010000033.1:0-90588 GCF_040318415.1 Mesorhizobium sp. M1163
TCACCACCGTGCCATGGCCGCTCGCCCTTCAGAGCAAGCGCCGTTCTCTCTCCAAAACTTTTTGCAGAACCTTCAGGACACTATCAGTTCATGCGAAATTCGCCGTACTAATTTACCAAAAAGTACGGCGGCTTGTTGGCTAAGTGCTTGAAAAACTTGGTGATCCCGACAGGAATCGAACCTGTGACCTACAGATTAGGAATCTGCCGCTCTATCCTACTGAGCTACGGGACCATCGCTCCCGACACATAACCGCTTCGGATCGTTTCGCCAAGAGGCAGCTAGGCTGCTCGCTTGGGTTCGACAGCGAACGGGCTCAGGCCCAGCCAAGTCTGCATTTTGCGGGCGATATCCTGATCGCCCGTCAGAATGACTTTCGGCCCGGCCTTCTCGACGGTGATCAGCCCCATCCAGATTTCGGTCATGGTGTGCAGGTCGGTCGAGACGTAGAGATCGACATCGAACCCCGGATCGTACCAGCAGAGGTCGACCTCGCCGTGCTTCTCGACGATCAGCCACCACGACCGTTTGGAGGCGGGGAGCTCCTGGTACAGAAATTGTATCACCGTGCGCCCGTCGGGCAGCGGCGACGCGTTTAGATTGCGCCGCATGTCCCACATCAGCAGCGACGGATCGAGGTTCTTCAGCGACAGCCGCGACTCGACCCATTTCTGCCCCCAAAAGCCCATCGCCTCGACCACGGACCGCAGATCCCTGCCTGCCTCGGTCATCCGGTATTCGAAGATGCCTTTCTCGCCGCGCACCTCCTTGCGCTCGACGATCCCGGCCAGCTCGAGCTCCTTGAGCCGTTGCGACAGAAGGGTCGGCGACATTTTGGGGACGCCGCGGCGCAGATCGTTGAAACGGGTCGAGCCCGCCACCAATTCGCGAAGCAGAACCATGGTCCAGCGGGTGCACAGCACCTCCGCGGCCATCGATAACGGGCAGAACTGCTTGTATCCGGCCTGGGTCATGATGTTGCCTTCCCCTCAAACTCAGCCGGGAGCATAGGCCTTTCCCAGCGGTGCGGCGAGTACAGAAACTGTACCGGCCCAAGTGTGGTGGATTTGAAGTTCCTGCTTTCTGGGTGGCATCAGCGTTAGGAACTTCAAATCCACCACACTGGAAATCCAAGCACTTGCTGGTGTGGCTTTTGAATCCGAAATTCGCTCGCTGCGTTGCTCCAAAGTGAATGCGAATTTCGAATTCGCCGCACCAGTACAGATCGCGGACTGGCTGGCGCCGGCCTTGCCATGCGACCCCTCTGCCGCTGCACGGGATACCCCTGTGCACGACCAGGAGACATGACCTATGACCGCTTACGTTATCGCAGACATCAAGGTGAGGGACCCGAAGTGGATGCCGGCCTATGCCGCGTCGGTCCACGACCTCGTTCACAAGCACGGCGGCAGATATCTGTCGCGCAGCGGCAATGTGAAGACGCTCGAAGGCAAGCCGCTCGACACGACGCTGATTGCCTTGATGGCGTTCCCGACCGAGGCCGCGGCGCGCGCCTTCACCGACGATCCCGCCTACGCACCCTTCGTTTCGGCCCGTCAGGGCGGCAGCGACAGCCGTTTCCAGCTGATCGACAACTCCGATCTGGCCGGAACCATCCCGTATCTGCCGAAGGGATGATCTTCCCCTGCATTCGTCGCATCGGGACAAGGATCTCCCAGCAACAACAGCCACAGCGCCCACCTGCCGGACCTCCTTACTTCCGGCGGCCGGCCGGGCTGTGCTTTTCAAGAAGAATGGAATGACTATGACAATCAACTTTCGCAACAAATTCCTCGCTGCCGCGGCGCTGCTGTCGGCCTGCACTGCATTGGCGCAGGCGCATCAGGCAGCGCCCGCGTCCGGTCCCAATCCGCTGGCCGACAAGGTACGCGCCGCCAACAGCCGCTTCGAGAATGTGGCGGCGGCGACCGCCGAGGGCTATGCGCCGATCCCCTGCGCCAGCGGCATCACCGGCGGCGCCATGGGCATCCACTACGTCAATCCCGGCTACCTCAAGGACGACGCGGTCGATGTCGCCAAGCCCGAAGCGGTGATGTACGAGCCGATGGCCGACGGCACGCTAAAACTGATCGCGGTCGAATACATCACCTCGAAAGGCCCGGCCTCGCTCGATGGGCATCTGTTCAACTTCAACGGCGCGCCCAACCGCTATGGCCTCGGCCCGTTTTACGAGCTGCATGTCTGGGCCTGGAAGGGCAACCCGACCGGCGCGTTCGCCGACATGAACCCGAACGTGTCGTGCGAACCGACGACTGCTGCCAGCCAGTAAGCAGCCGGGCCAGGCGGCGCCAACGCCGCCTGGTTTTTAATCTCACAGAGGGGCCAAGCTCCGGGAGATCGCGATGCAACCTGGCATCGCTAGCGTGCCTGTGTGCCCATCGAGCTGTCTTTGCAAAAAGAGTCGCTTGACTGGCGATGTAAAATGCTCATTCTAGAATGATCATTTTACATTGGGTTGCTCCATGACCAGACCGCGACTATTTGACGAAGCCACTGTGCTGGGTGACGCGATGAACGCGTTTCGACGGGCCGGTTTCGCGGGAATTTCGATCAAGGATCTGAGCGATGCCACCGGCCTGACGTCTGGCTCGATCTACAATGCCTTTGGCGACAAGGAAGGTCTCTATCGGGCGGCCTTCGGCCACTATATCGATGCCGTCATCCGACACCGTATCGAGACCTACATCGGCGAAGCAAGCGATCTGGATGGTTTGGAACAGTTGTTCCTGTCGTTGTTGCTGCCCGCCCCGGAATCCGGCGACCTCGGCTGTTTGTTAACGAACGCTGCTGTCGAGTTCGGTGCGCAACCGTCGGTCGCCTCGGAAGGTCTCGCGGAAGGCTTCGCCGTGCTGGAAGCCGCCATCCGGCAGGTCGTGGAGCGCCAGATCGGTGGAGGGCAGGTCGATCTCCACGTCGTCAGGCTTCTGCTTCTCTACCAAGGCATTCTCGTGCTGATCCGCGCCGGCCGAGACGTCTCGGCCTGCCCGGCCGTCATTCGATCAGAATTCGAGCAGCTAAGGAAACTTCTGCCATGATCACCCTTTCCCGCAGGGCGGTGCTTCTCGGCACCGCCGGCAGTCTTCTTGCGCCTTGCCTGCCGGTCTTTGGCGCGTCGCCGGCCATGCCGCCGGTCCGATACGTTCGCTCCAACGGCATCGATATGGCTGTTTATGAAGCCGGCAAGGGACCGGCGGTTGTTTTGCTGCACGGCTTTCCCGAACTCGCCTTTTCCTGGCGTCACCAGATCGCGCCGCTCGCGGCCGCCGGCTACCACGTCATTGTTCCCGACCAGCGCGGATATGGTCTGACCGACCGGCCGTCCAAGGTCGAGGATTATGACATGGTCCACCTGACCGGCGATCTCGTCGGTCTCCTCGATGCTCTCGGCGTCGAAAAGGCCGTGTTCGCGGGCCATGACTGGGGCGGCCTGGTCGCATGGCAGATGCCGCTTTTGCATCAGAGCCGGGTCACTGGCGTCATCGGTGTCAACACGCCATTCAGTCCCCATGAAATGCTGTGGCTGCATCCGAGCCTCACCAAGGGGCTGACCGCCCCGGACAAGCCGTTCGTGGCCAACCCGGCAAAAGACCCGATCGCGCAGATGCGCGAAGTCTACAATCCCGACATGTATGTGCTGATGTTCGAAGATGGTGATCTCGCGGACCGTTTGATGGCGCACGACGTGGCGCGGGTGTTCAGGAGCAATATGCGCAAGGGTGTTATCACCGCCGCGCAATACGCCAAGCTGCCGCCGCAGGCCCGACACATGACATTCCTACAGGCGCTCTCGCAGCCGGAGCCGAAGACGCTGCCCGGCGAGCTGATCCTGACGCCAGACGAGCTTGCTTTCTATGCCGAGAGCTTCGGGCGCACCGGTTTCACGCCGGGCATCAACTGGTACCGCAACTTGTCCCGCAATTGGAGAGCCGGCTTGAATGTCGACCAGACGATAAAAGTGCCTTCGCTCATGATCGGCGCTGAGGACGACGTCGTGTTATCTCCAGCGATGATGGATGGAATGGACGCCCACATCGCCGATCTCGAAAAACATGTGGTCGCCGGCTGTGGACATTGGTCACAGCAGGAGAAGCCGGGCGAAGTCACCACGCTAATGGTCGATTGGTTGAAGCGGCGGGTTCCTGCGTAGCCGACATGGCGAGCGGTGCAAAGACGGTTAAGATAGCGGAACTTTCGGGATGCCGGCGCGCTTTAGTGTCCCGAAGGAGACACCGCATGAGCGCCACAAAAGAGTTCTTTGAAACCTGGCTGCAGGAGAATGTCGGCAATCTGCCGGCCGAGAGCGAGGTGAGCGTCGCCGTCCTGGCGCAGCAATTCGAGCAGGATGCCGATGCTGCCGGCTACGGCCACGAGGTTCGCGAAGACGAGCTCGGCAACATCCAGGAGGCGATCGAGGCAGCCCTGAAGAAGGCAAGGACAGGCGAAGAGCCGCAGGCTGCCGACGACAATGAGCTGGCGCCGGTTATGGAGGCGCTGGAGGTCGAGGATCCGAAGAGCGGACCGTAGCGGTTGCGGCTCTTCCCTTCCACGCTACATGACCGGGCATAATGGATGCCAAACACCTCACACTCGGCGTCGTGATCGGCGTGGCCATCGGCGTCGTGTTGGACAACATTGTTGCGGGCATTGGTATAGGTATTGCTCTGGGCATTGCCTTCGGCCTTGCCCGGAAGTCGTCCGGCCGGAAGTGACCAGCAGAACATGTCCTGCCCGATTTTGCCGCCCAGAGGTGCGGCGGTCGCCGCACCGCCGATGCCGAACGGCTACGCCGCCAGCGCCGTCTCCGCCAGCTTCACCCAATAGCTCATGCCGTGCGGGATGACCTCGTCGTTGAAGTCGTAGGCCGGGTTGTGCAGGCCGGCGGTATCGCCATTGCCGATGAAGATGAAGGCGCCCGGCCGCGCTTCCAGCATGTAGGAGAAATCCTCGCCGCCCATCACCGGCTGGATGGCGCGGTGCACATGGCTGTCGCCGGCGACGTCGGCCGCGATGTCGCTGGCAAAGACCGTCTCTTCCGGATGGTTGAAGGTGACGGGGTAGTTGGCATTGTAATCAACCTCGATTGTCGCGCCGAAGGCAGCGCCCACGCCTTGGCAAAGCGCGCGGATGCGCTCTTCAGCCTTCTTGGCGACCTCCTTCTTCAGCGTGCGTACGGTGCCGGCGATCTCGGCGCTCTCGGGAATGATGTTATAGGCGTCGCCGGCATGGAATTTCGTCACCGAGACGACCACCGCCTCGACCGGATCGGTGCTGCGCGAGGCGATCGTCTGCAATGCGCCGACAAGCTGGCTGGTGATGACGATCGGATCGATGGTGCCGTGCGGCATCGCCGCGTGGCCGCCCCGGCCCTTGACGGTGATGGTGAATTCGGCGGTCGCCGCCATGATCGGACCCGGCCTGATGGCGAACTGGCCGACCGGCAGGCCCGGCATGTTGTGCATGCCGAACACCTTGGAGATGCCGAAGCGCTCCATCATGCCGTCCTTGACCATCTCGTTGCCGCCGCCGCCGCCCTCTTCGGCCGGCTGGAAGATAACCGCGACGGAGCCGGCGAAATTGCGTGTTTCGGCGAGGTATTTGGCGGCACCCAAAAGCATCGCGGTGTGGCCGTCATGACCGCAAGCGTGCATCTTGCCCGGGACGGTCGAGGCATAGGATTTGCCGCTGATCTCGTTGAGCGGCAGGGCGTCCATGTCGGCGCGCAGGCCGATCGTCGAGCCTTCGCCGTGGCGGCCGCGGATGATGCCGACGACGCCGGTCTTGCCCAAACCCGTCACGATGTCGTCGCAGCCGAAAGCCTTCAGCTTCTCGGTGACGAAGGCGGCGGTCTTGAAGACGTCGAAATTCAGCTCCGGCGTCTGATGCAAATGGCGGCGCCAGCCGGCCACCTCATCCTGCATTTCGGCGGCTCGGTTCAGGATCGGCATGATGGTTCCATTTCGCTGTTGGAGCAGGCGGTCTTGACCTGCTGCTGTGCAATTGTGCCTGCTGCCCTGCAACCATGCACGCTGCTTTGCATTGTGCTGCTGCTTCCACATTGTGATCGGCAGCACTTTGCCATGTTGACGTCACATAGAGTAAATAGCACCGCGACTGTGGTCCGGGAACAGAGAGCCGGACCATTATCCTGGCGATCGTGTAACGAAATCTTACGGAGCCAGGGGCGACTGCGGCAAGAGGCTATTTCGGTTTTCATGATGCGCTATAGGCATTTCCTCAAACTGTTGGTGGCGGGCGCGGTGGTGCTTGCGGCGCTGGCCGGGCCTGCCTTGGCCAATCCGACCATCCTGTTCGACCTGAACAGCGGCAAGATCCTGCAGCATCAGGAGGCGTTCAGGCGCTGGTACCCGGCATCGCTGACCAAGCTGATGACCGCCTATGTGGCGTTTCGTGCGATTGCCGCGGGCGAGGTCCAGCTCGATTCGCCGATCAAGGTGACGAAACATTCCGCCGGCGAGCCGCCGAGCAAGATGGGCTTCAAGCCGGGTTCGGTGATGCGGCTGGACAATGCGCTGAAGATGATGCTGGTCAAATCGGCCAACGATATCGCCATGGCGGTCGGCGAGAATATCGGCGGTTCGCAAGCGGCCTTTGCCGAACGCATGAATGCGGAGGCGCGGAGGCTCGGCATGAGCGGGTCCCATTTCGTCAATCCGAACGGGCTCTATTCGCCGGACCAGTATACGACAGCGCGCGATCTCGCTTTGCTGGTGATGGCGATCCGCAAGGAATTTCCGCAATATGCCCCCTGGTTCTCGATCGAAGGCCTTGCCGTCGGCAAGAAGGCGATCTCCAACTACAACCTCCTGATCGGCCGCTATCCGGGTGCCGACGGCATGAAGACCGGTTTCGTCTGCTCGTCCGGTTTCAACATGATCGGCTCGGCTACCCGCAACGGCCGCACCCTGGTCGCCGTGGTGCTCGGCGAGCAATCGGCCGTCACCCGCGCCGAGGCGGCGGCAAAACTGCTCGACCAGGGCTTTGCAACCCCGGCCCCGAGTTGGCTGACGGTCGCAGCGCTGCCTGCCTATGGCGACACCATGTCGGCCAACGACATGAACGACGAGATCTGCAAGAAGAAGCCGGTCGAGGAGCAGTCGGAAGCCGCACCCGCCGTCGGCGACAAGGGCAAGGATGTGCCGAAATCGCCCTATCAGGAAAAGCTCGACCATGTACCGACGCTGATCGCCGTCGGCCTCGGCGGCGCCACGGGGCCGAAGCCGAAGGCGATGCTCGACGCCTCCGGGCAGGAATATGCCGACGTGCCGCTGCCGACATGGCGGCCGGATCGGGCGCCGCCGGCCGGCGCCGAGCCGGCCGTGGCCGGGTCCACCACCGCCGCGCAGGTCCAACGGCCGGCCAAGGCGCTGAACTAGCCGTATGGCCGGCTTCCCGATCCCCGTTTCGGTGCTCACCGGCTTTCTCGGCGCCGGCAAGACGACGCTGCTCAACCGGCTGCTCCGGAATCCCGCGCTCGCCGACACCGCCGTCATCATCAACGAGTTCGGCGAAGTGGCGATCGACCATCTTCTGGTCGAGCAGGCGTCCGACGGCATCATCCAGCTTTCCGACGGCTGCCTCTGTTGCACGGTGCGCGGCGAGCTGGTCGACACGCTGGCCGACCTCGTCGACCGGCTGCAGACCGGCCGCATCGACCGGCTTGCCCGCGTTGTCGTCGAGACCACCGGGCTCGCCGATCCCGCCCCTGTGCTGCAGTCGATCATGGCGCACCCGGCCCTGGTCCAGGCCTTCCGGCTCGACGGCGTCATCACCCTGGTCGACGCCGTCAACGGCAATGCGACGCTCGATGCCCATGTCGAGGCGGTGAAGCAGGTGGCCGTCGCCGATCGCATCGTGCTCAGCAAGGCCGACCTGGCCACGGATGCAGGCGACGCGGAGGCGTTGCGGGCGCGGCTCAGGCAGATCAACCCGGGTGCCGTGGTGCTCGACGCGAGCCAGGCAAGCGCCGCGACCCTGTTCGATTGCGGCCTCTACAATCCGGCCACCAAATCCGTCGATGTGCAGCGTTGGCTCGGCGAAGAAGCCGGCCACGACCATGATGTTGGCAGCCATGACCACAGCGGTCATGGTCATGCCGACCACGGTCACCATGACCATGGCCACAGGCACGATTCCCGCATCCGCGCGTATTCGCTGGTTCATGACGGGCCGGTGCCGTTTTCGGCAATCGAGATGTTCCTCGATCTGTTGCGCTCGGCGCATGGCGAGCGCCTGTTGCGGATGAAAGGCGTCATCGAGCTTGCAGAAGATCCGTCGCGGCCGCTGGTTATTCATGGCGTGCAGAAGATCCTGCATCCGCCGGTGCAACTGCCGGCCTGGCCGGACGGCCAGCGCGGCACCAGGCTGGTGCTGATCACGCTCGACATGCCCGAAGACTATGTCCGCCGGCTGTTCGCCGCCTTCACCAACCGGCCGTCGATCGACACGCCGGACCGCGCGGCACTGGAAAGCAACCCGCTGGCTATTGCCGGGCGGTAGAGGCTTTCATCAGTTTTAAGTCGAACGCCGCGCTGCCCCTCATCTGCCTGCCGGCATCTTCTCAAGAAGGACGCTCTCGTCGACCATTTCGCCAATCTCCAGCGCCGCAGAAAGAGCGCCAAAGTTGCGGCCAGCCCCTTCTCCCCGTCACTATACGGGGAGAAGATGCCGGCAGGCAGATGAGGGGCAGCGCACCGTCAGCAGAACGAGCTAAGTCCAGGCTCGGCCGCCGCCGCGCTCGACCAGGAAGCGGTGGCCGCCCGATATTGCCGCCGTTTCGATCAGCCGATGGCCGCTCTCGGCGCAGAAGGCGGGGATGTCGATGACGGCGAGGGGGTCGGTGGTTTCGAGCCAGAGGCGGCTACCCGGCTGCATTGCGGCCAAGCGCTTTTTGGCCTTGAGCGCGGGCAACGGGCAGTTCAGACCTTTGAGGTCGTAGACGGCGGCGGGGCTGGTTGAGGGCCTGTCTCCTTGGCCCCCATCTTCTTGTTCAAGCATGAAGCTCAGCCGCCAAACATGCCGAGCAGCTTTTTCTTCAACCTTGTCGCCGTGCTTTCGGCGTCCGCAGCCTGCGTTTCGACTGCCGGGGCGGCCTCCGATGGCGCTACAGTGGCGGTGGCGACAGGCATCTCGGCGGCGGTCTTGGCAGCTTCCTTTTCAGCCAGTGCCTGCGCCTTGGCCGCTTCCTTCTCGGCCAGCGCCTGCGCCTTGGCTGCCTCTTTGGCGGCCTTGGCCGCTTCAATGGCGGCTAGCCTTTGTTCCTCGGCCTTCTGCTTGGCGGCCTTTTCGGCGTCGAGTGCCGCCATCTTGCGGCCGGCCGGCGAATCGACGCGGCCCATGCGCGCCGTCTCGGTCACCGTGCCGTCTGGGTTGAGCGACGGCGGCTCGATCGGCACGCGTTCGCCGCGGGCACGCCGTTTCGACCAGTCGGAAACGATGCTGGCTTCCTTGATCCCGGCGATGGTCGGCTTGGGTGCCGGCACGCTGGCCTTGACGGCGCCGTTGAAGGCCGCCTCATAGGTGCTTTGATAGGCGTTGATGGCGCTCTTCAGTGAATCGGGCTGGGTGGTCGCAGGGCAAGCGCCGGTCGGATTAAAGGTCGAGCCGTCGGCCGCAACCTGGTTGAAGACGTAGCGCTTCTCGCAGACGTCGACTTTCGGCGGCACCTTGGTGACTTCGAAATTGTCGTAGCCGACCTTCAGCATCTTCCAGAATTCGTAGTTCGGGTCGTTGCGGTAGCGCGCCATGTTGGCTGCAGTCATGCGGAACGGATAAGCCTGGATCTGGAACTCGGTCTGGCCGCCCTGGAAGGCGTCACGACCGAAAGCGTAGATCTGCTCGATCTGCGCGTCGGTCATCGAATAGCAGCCCGACGACGAGCAGGCGCCATGGACCATCAGGTTGGAACCAGTGCGGCCATTAGCGCGGTCATAGGCGTTCGGGTAGCCGATGTTGAAGGACAGGTGATAATTCGACCGCGGGTTCATCTGCGCCGGGCGGACCGTGTAAAAGCCTTCCGGCGCTTGGCGGTCGCCTTCGGTGAACTTCGGCCCGAGCTTGCCCGACCATTTGCAGATGTCGTAGCTGGCGACCAGGTCGTAGCGGCCGTTGGTCTTGGCCTTCCAGATTTCGAGCTTGCCTTCTTCCTTGAAGATGCGGGCCATCACCGAAGAGGTGCGGACCATGCCCTTGGCCCTCATCTCGGCCAGGATCTTGTCCGGCAGCGGCTTGTTGGCCTGCGGTGCAAAATCCTTCATCGAAGCATCATTGCAGCCGGCGACGCCGATCGCAGCGATCAGAACTCCGGTGCGGGCAAGCTTGGCAAACATGGATATGGCTATCGTCTTCATCTCTGCGCCGCGGATGCCGCGGCTGCTAAACTGACCACTGACGGACCTTAAGCCCGTTAACCTTGAAAATTCCTTACCGCAAGCGACCTTGCGCCAAGCAGCCCTCTTGCCCCAAACGAAATTGGCGCGTCCCCTACGGCAAGCTCACTGTGACGAACGCAGCGGCATTTTTGTGGCGAAATTGCTCCACGCCGTCACATTTCAGGCCGCGCACCTGCGTTGGCTACAGATTGCGGCCCATCGCCAGGTATTTCTCGCGGCGATGCTCGCGGAAGTCGGTGTTGGCGCCGGAAAATTCCTTCATCGTCCTGGCGATGAGGTCGCCGGTGGCGGCAATCACCGTTTCGGGGGCGCGATGGGCACCGCCGAGCGGTTCGGCGACGATGGCGTCGATGATCTTCAGCTCCAGCAGATCCTGCGCCGTGATCTTCATGTTGGTCGCAGCATCCCTGGACCGGGTGGTGTCGCGCCACAGGATCGAGGCGGCGCCCTCCGGCGAGATCACCGAATAGATGGCGTGTTCGAGCATGTAGACGCGGTTGGCGGTGGCGATCGCTATGGCGCCGCCGGAGCCGCCTTCGCCGATCACCACCGAGATCGACGGCACCTTCAGGCCAAGGCAGGCTGAGGTCGAGCGGGCGATGGCTTCCGCCTGGCCGCGCTCTTCGGCGTTGACGCCGGGATAGGCGCCGGCAGTGTCGACCAGCGTCAGCAGCGGGATTTGGAAGCGGTCGGCGAGTTCCATCAGCCGTACCGCCTTGCGGTAGCCCTCCGGCCGCACCGAGCCGAAATTATGCTTCAGCCGGCTTGCCGTGTCGGAACCTTTTTCCTGGCCGATGATCGCCACCGGCTCGCCACGGAAGCGGGCGAAGCCGCCGACGATCGCCTGGTCCTCGCCGAAATTGCGGTCGCCGGCGAGCGGCGTGAAATCGGTAAGCAGGCCCTTGATGTAGTCGATGCAATGCGGCCTGTCCGGATGGCGCGCCACCTGCACCTTCTGCCATGGCGTTAGCGCCTTATAGGCGTCGCGCAGCGCATCGCGTGAGCGCTTCTCGAGACGGGCGATCTCATCGCCGACGTCGACCGCCTCACCGTTCTCGGCAAGCTTCTTCAGCTCGAGGATCTTGCCTTCGAGATCCTGCACAGGCTTTTCGAAATCGAGGTAATTGTACATTCTTGGGCGAACCGGCAGGTCGGAAGGCAATGACTGGCGCAAGCCCGAAAATGCAGGCTGGGCGCGGTGGAACGTCGTTCTCACATAGCGACATGACGCCTAGTCGGCAAGCGGATGATGATCGTTGACCAGACGCACCAGCCGCTCCTCCAGTACATGGGTGTAGATCTGCGTCGTTGAAATATCGGCATGGCCGAGCAGCTGCTGCACGGCCCTGAGATCGGCGCCGTTCTGCAGCAGATGGCTGGCGAAAGCATGGCGCAGCACATGCGGCGATATCTTCGCCGCGGCAATGCCGGCTCGCGCGGCAAGCCCTTTCAGCTCGCGGGCAAAGACCTGTCTCGAGAGATAGCCGTTTTCGGAGGCGGCCGGAAACAGGAACGGGCTGTCGGCAAGAGCCGGCACCGCCGCCCGTGCGGCAAGCCAGGTCCGCATCGCCGTGCGCGCCTTGGCCGACAGCGGCACCATGCGTTCCTTGTTGCCCTTGCCGCGCACCATGAAGAAGCGGTCGTCGCGCTGCGCCACCGTCACCGGCAGGCTGACCAACTCCGAAACCCGCAGGCCGGTGGCGTAGAGGACCTCGACCAGTGCGTGCAGGCGCAGCGCCGCCAGGCTGTCGTCGTCGTTGAGCGAGGGGTCGATCGCCTCCTGCGTGGCGCGGTCGAGCAGCCGGCCGGTATCGGCCTCGCTCATCGTCTTCGGCAGCGGCCGGCCTTTCTTCGGGCTGTCCAGCGTGCCGGTCGGATCGTCGCCGCGCAGGCCTTCGGCGTAGAGGAACTTGAAGAACTGACGGATTGCCGACAATTTGCGCGCCTGCGAGGTGGCGGCAAAGCCGCGCGCGGCGATGTCGTCGAGATAGGCACGGATGTCGGTGCTGGTGGCAGCGGCGAGCCCGCCGCCGATCCCGGCGGAAGCGTCCTCGAGGTCGCGGCGATAGGAGGAAAGCGTGTTTTCGGCAGCGCCGCGCTCGGCGCTCATCATCTCGAGAAAGGCTTCGATGCGGGCGGCGCTGTTCATTTTTTGGGATTGAGCTTTTCCGGAGGGATACGCACGCTCATTTCCGCCTTTCTCGGCTCGACGAACATGACCAGGGCGAACATCGCGCCGTAGACAATGCCGGCCAGAATCACGAGCGTCACGACAAAGCGAAACAGTGTCGGCATTAATTTTCGCCCGTCGTCTTGTTCTGCATTTCCAACCCTGTGCCCTTATGAGACGCCAATCCCACCAATTCAAGGGTGAAGCCGATAACAGGTCCCGGGCGCGCCGCGCTTGACGCAAACAGGCTTTTGATGTCGATACGCCGGCAAAGAGGCCCTAGAAACATGAACGCGTTACCAGCAAACCCTCCGGGCGAGAGCCATGCCGCGCTGCTCGGCCGGCTGGGCGACCGTTCCATCGTCTTTGTCGGGCTGATGGGCGCCGGCAAGACGGCGATCGGCCGCAAGGTGGCGGCGATGCTGGCGCTACCCTTTATCGACAGCGACCAGGAGATCGAAAGTGTTTCGCGCATGAGCGTCCCGGACCTGTTCGAGCGCTATGGCGAGGCGGAGTTCCGGGCACTGGAGCAGCGCGTCATCCTGCGCGTGCTGGAGCACGGGCCCCAGGTGCTGTCGACCGGCGGCGGCGCCTTCATGAATGCGCAGACGCGCGAGGCGATCGCCAGCCATGGCGTTTCGGTCTGGCTGAAGGCCGAGATCGACCTGTTGATGGAGCGCGTTTCCAAGAAGCAGAACCGGCCGCTGCTGAAAAGCGCCGATCCCCGGGGGGTGCTGGAGCGGCTGATGGCGGAACGCTACCCGGTTTACGCCGCGGCCGATGTCATCGTGCCGACCCGCGACGACCGCAAGGAGATCATTGCCGCCGAAGTGGTGGACGCGCTGCGCGGCCATCTCGGCGTTGCCGACATCGACGAGGTGCGGTCGTGAGCGCTGATGCAACGGTCTCTGTCGAAGTCGGGCTTGGCGAGCGTACCTACGACATTTTGATCGGCCCCGGCCTGCTGTCACGCGCCGGCGCCGAAATTGCGCGCCGTCTGCCGGGCACAAGGGCGGCGGTCGTCACCGACGAAAACGTCGCTAGCGCGCATCTCGCAACGCTTGCGGCCGGCCTGGCAAGCGGTGGCATCCAACATGCAGTCATCACGCTGCCGCCCGGCGAAAAGACCAAGAGCTTTGCGCACCTGGAAGAGGTGGTCGACGGCGTGCTGGCCGCCAAGCTGGAGCGTGGCGATGTCGTCGTCGCGCTCGGCGGCGGCGTTATCGGCGACCTCGCCGGCTTTGCCGCCGGCATCGCGCGGCGCGGCATGAACTTCGTGCAAATCCCGACCTCGCTGCTGGCGCAGGTCGATTCCTCCGTCGGCGGCAAGACCGGCATCAACAGCAAGCGCGGCAAGAACCTGGTCGGGGTGTTTCACCAGCCGAGGCTGGTACTGGCCGACACCGAAGTGCTCGACACGCTGCCGATCCGCGAGTTTCGCGCCGGCTATGCCGAACTGGCCAAATACGGGCTGATCGACCGGCCGGAGTTCTTCGCCTGGCTGGAGGAAAACTGGTCTCGCGTGTTTGCCGGCGGGCCGGAGCGGGCAAAAGCGATTGCCGAGGCCTGTCGCGCCAAGGCCGACGTCGTTGCACGCGACGAATTCGAGACCGGCGACCGTGCGCTGCTCAATCTCGGCCACACCTTCGGTCACGCGCTCGAGGCGGCGACCGGCTATGACGGCACGCGGCTGGTGCATGGCGAGGGCGTTGCCATCGGCATGGCGCTGGCGCACCGTTTTTCTTCAAGGCTCAATTTGGCGAGCCCCGACGATGCGGCGCGCGTCGAGGCGCACCTTCGCGTCGTCGGCCTGCCGTGGTGCATGGCCGACATTCCAGGCGAATTGCCTGACGCCGAAAAGCTGTTCTCCTTCATCACCCAGGACAAAAAGGTGTCGCGCGGCGCGCTGACCTTCATCCTGACGCGCGGCATCGGTCAGGCCTTCATCGCCAGGGATGTGCCGGCCTCGGAAGTGCTGGCGTTCCTCGGGGAGAACCATCCGGGATGAGCCAGGCCGGCTGGATCGCGGCTGCTGCGCTTGCCGGCCTCGGCCTGCTGGGCTTCGTCTTGCGTCGGCACCTGTTCGCCGCCTTCGGCTACGAGTTGCAGCGTATCGAGCCGCAGCGCTCGACGCATGAGGAATTGCGTGGCGCCGTCGACGATTTCCGCCGCGACGGCCAGGTGGTGCGCGAGGATCGTGCCCGCATTGGCGGCCTGTTCGACCTTGAGGAGCTCGAAGTGTCGGACGTGATGGTCCACCGCACCAATATGCGCTCGGTCAACGCCGACGACCCGCCGGAAGCGGTGGTGCGCGAGATCCTGCAGAGCCCGCATACCCGCATGCCGCTGTGGAAGGGCTCGCTCGACAACATCGTCGGCGTGCTGCACGCGAAGGACCTGCTGCGCGCGCTGAACGAGGTCGGCAATGATTTCTCCAGGATCGACGTGATGAAGATCGCGTCGCGGCCGTGGTTCGTGCCCGACACCACGACGCTGCAGGAGCAGCTCAACGCCTTCCTGCGCCGCAAGGCGCATTTCGCCATCGTCGTCGACGAATATGGCGAGGTCGAGGGACTGGTGACGCTGGAGGACATCATCGAGGAGATCGTCGGCGAGATCGCGGACGAGCACGACATCGACATCCAGGGCGTCAAGCAGGAAGCCGACGGCTCCGTCGTCGTCGACGGCACGGTGTCGATCCGCGACCTCAACCGGGCGCTCGACTGGAACCTGCCGGACGAGGAAGCCACCACCATTGCCGGCCTTGTCATCCACGAGGCGCAGTCGATTCCGGACGAAAAGCAGGCCTTTACGTTTCACGGCAAGCGCTTCGTCGTCATGAAACGCGACAAGAATCGGATCGCGCGGCTGAGGATCAAGCCGGCGATGCTTGGCGAATGACAGTGCACGCCTTATGGCAGCCGTGGGCAGTCAGGAGTCTATGACAATCGATCGGCGAACCCTGCTTCTGGTGTCGATGGCGGCGCTGCTGCCGGGTCAGGCTGCAGCGGCATTGCAGCTGCGTCCGCCATCACCCGAAACCTTCGACTATGGGCCGGCCAAGCTCGACATTTATTCCCGCGATGGCGCAAGCGGCCTGCCGGTCGTCTTTTTCGTCCATGGCGACGCCTGGCGGGTCGGCAACCGCAACAACGTCAACTCCAAGCCGCAATTCCTGCTCGACAATGGCTTCTGCTTCGTCTCGATCGACTACCGGATGCTGCCTGAAGCCGACGTCACCACCCAGGCCGCCGATGTCGAACTGGCGTATCGCTACGTCCGCGCCAACATCGCCAGCCATGGCGGCGATCCGGACCGGATCGTCGCGATGGGCCATTCGGCCGGCTGCCATCTCGTCGCGCTGACCGGCCTGCGCGGCGGCCTGCCCGGCGTCGCGGCGCTGGTCCTCGACGATACCAGGGCCTACGATCTGGAGGCGTTGGCCAGGAGCGGCGGCATGGCAGGGGTCTATGCCCGCGCCTTTCCCGATCCGGCGCAGTGGCGGGCGCTGTCGCCGGTCACCTATGTCGACGGCCGCAAGCATCCGCCGACGTTCATCGCCTATTCGCGGGCGAAAACCCGCGCGGCGGACGCGCAGGCCTTTGCCGGGCGTCTGGGCGCCACCGGAACCAGGGTCACGCTGTTCGATGGCAGCGCCTATTCGCACATGTCGATCAATCGCGACTTCGGCACCGAAGGCGATGCGTTGACCGCCGCGGTGATGGCTTTCCTGAGGGCGAGCCTCGGCTGAGTTACAGTTTGGATGGCGGCAGGCAGGTGAGGGGCGCGCAGATGCGGGAACGAGGGCCGGCTAAAGCCGAAGCGATTTTTGTGACTATGGTCATTGGCCGTGGTCACATCTGACCCTATATGGTGAACGGCAATTTTGTTCATTGAGGTGGCGCATGACCGCGCAGGTGTCGAAATCGAAGTTCAAGGCAAAGGCTCTCGAGTATTTTCGTCAGGTTGAAACGACTGGCGAGCCAATCATTGTGACCGATCACGGCCAGCCCACATTAGAGATACGACGCTATGAATCGGTTGCGCGCGACCCTTTGGAGGTGCTGCGTGGGTCTGTCCTGCGTTACGACCGCCCGACGGATCCGGTGGCCGAAGATGATTGGGAAGCCAGCAATTGATCGTGTTGGACACGCATGTTCTCGTCCGCTGGGTCGGCGGTGAGACCGATCTGCTTTCAGAACCAGCACTTCGCGCAATCGAGCGGGAGAGGTTAGGCGGCGAGATTTTGATCTCCTCGATATCAGCATGGGAAATCGCCATGCTGGTTTCCAGGGGGCGTCTCCTGCTATCGATGGATGTGGGTGAATGGCTGGCGACGGTCAGCAAGCTTGAAAAATTGAGCTTCATTTCCGTCGACAATGAGATCGCCGTGACTAGTACCGAACTTCCGGGAGAGTTTCACAAGGATCCGGCTGATCGGATCATTGTTGCGACCAGTCGAAAATTTGCGGCACCTTTGGTGACCGCGGATCACAAGCTGCGAGACTATCGATATGTAAAGACAATCTGGTAGGGCAACTACCAGCGGGTCTTTTCGCCGGGCGCCGCCGGCTCGATCGCCAGGGCATGGACGCCGGATTTCAATTCCTCGGCCAGCAATGCGTTGACGGCGCGGTGGCGTTCGACGCGGCTCATGCCGGCAAAGGCGGGCGCGACGATGCGGACGCGGAAATGCGTCTCGCCGGTGCCGTCGAAGGTGGCGTGATGGCCGGAATCCAGATGATGATGGCCGGCATGGAGATGGCTTTCGTTGATGACGGCCAGCCGTTCCGGCGAAAACGCCTTTTTCAGCTTGTCTTCCATCGTTGCCTGTATGGACATCGCCGCTTCCCTTCACCACATCTATGTCATCGCACAAAATTCGCCGTTCGCCGGTTTTATGCCGCGATTCAGCGGTTAGGGCGATCATCGCGAAAATGTCAATTCTTGTTTCGCATCAGCGAACAGCCCATAAATGGGTGAGATGAAGCCGTACCCAAAATATTTCGAAAAGATTCGCATCCGCCCGGAGAAGGACGCGGAGCTGAAGTCGCGCTCGCCGATCTGCCAGTGGGATGGCTGCAAGGAGGCCGGCACCCACCGCGCCCCGGTCGGACGCATGAAGGAAGGCGAGTACTTCCAGTTCTGCTTCGATCATGTGCGCGAGTACAATAAGGGCTTCAATTATTTCTCGGGCGTTCCCGACACCGAGATTGCCCGCTTCCAGAAGGAGGCCATGACCGGCCACCGGCCGACCTGGAAAATGGGCGTCAACGGTGCTTCGACACGCTCCTCGCCCGACTTCGCCCAGGCGCGCTCCGGTCGCGCCGGCTACTACAACCGCATGCGCGATCCGTTCGATCTGTTCAAAGGCCCGAAGGACCCGCGCGAAGCACGCGAGCGCAAGGCCAAGCCGCTTGAGGCCAAGGCACTGGAAACGCTTGGCCTTGATACAAAGGCGACTGGCAAGGATATCAAGGCGCGCTATAAGGAACTTGTGAAACGCCACCATCCGGATGCGAATGGCGGCGACAGAGGTTCGGAAGACCGGTTCCGCGATGTGCTCCAGGCCTATCGCGTGCTCAAGCAGGCAGGTTTGTGCTGAGCGACCTTACGGTTCGTGTCGCTTTCCAACTTTCATAAGGTTGGAAAAGGCTCTAAGACCGCCCCCGAACAAAATCGATTGCCAGCGAAACGCGGCGTTTCGCTTGTGGAGACGTTGATAGAGATGAACAAGGTCGATCGCGACATCGCCAACCTGCCCGACACCACGGTGTCGGTGAAGGAGACATTCGGCTTCGACTCCAAGATGGTGGTGCCGGCCTATTCGGTGACGAGCGAGCATGTGCCCGACATCGACCCGGACTATCTGTTCGACAAGAACACGACCATGGCGATCCTCGCCGGCTTTGCCTACAACCGCCGGGTCATGGTGTCGGGCTATCACGGCACCGGCAAATCGACGCATATCGAGCAGGTCGCCGCCCGCCTCAACTGGCCCTGCGTGCGCGTTAATCTCGACAGCCATGTCAGCCGTATCGACCTCGTCGGCAAGGACGCCATCGTCGTCAAGGACGGGCTGCAGATCACCGAATTCCGCGACGGCATCCTGCCCTGGGCCTATCAGCACAATGTTGCGCTGTGCTTCGACGAATACGATGCCGGGCGTCCGGACGTGATGTTCGTCATCCAGCGCGTGCTGGAATCGTCGGGCCGGCTGACGCTGCTCGACCAGAGCCGGGTCATCCGCCCGCATCCGGCCTTCCGGCTGTTTTCGACCGCCAACACGGTTGGGCTGGGCGACACCACCGGACTCTATCACGGCACCCAGCAGATCAACCAGGCGCAGATGGACCGCTGGTCGATCGTCACCACGCTGAACTATTTGCCGCACGACAATGAGGTGAACATCGTGCTGGCCAAGGCCAAGCACTATCGCGACGGCAAGGGCAAGGAGATCGTCAACAAGATGGTGCGCGTCGCCGACATGACGCGCTCGGCCTTCATCAACGGCGATTTGTCGACGGTGATGAGCCCGCGCACGGTCATCACCTGGGCCGAGAATGCCGAGATCTTCGGCAATATCGGCATGGCGTTCCGGCTGACCTTCCTCAACAAATGCGACGAGCTGGAACGCTCGCTGGTCGCCGAGTTCTACCAGCGCGCCTTCGGCGAAGATCTGCCGGAATCGGCTGCCAATGTGGTGCTGGGCTAAGCAGAGTCTCGATGGCGGGTCCGGGCGACAACACGCGAAACAAATCCAAGACCGGCGCTGAGAACGACAGCTTCAAGCGCTCGGTTACCGTCTGCATGCGCGCCATCGCCGGCGACAAGGACCTCGAAGTCGGCTTCGCCAAGGACCGGCCGGCGCTGGCCGGCAGCCGCGCCCGGCTGCCCGAACTGCCGAAGAAGGCATCGAAAGCCGATATCGCCATCACCCGGGGGCTCGGCGATTCCATGGCGCTGAAGCGCGCCTGCCACGATGCGCGCATCCACACCAGGCTGGCGCCGGAAGGCAAGCAGGCCCGCGCCATCTATGACGCGGTCGAGCAGGCCCGGGTCGAGGCGATCGGCAGCCGCGCCATGCAGGGCGTTGCCGACAATATCGGCTCGATGCTCGAGGACAAATACGCCCGGGCCAACCTCGTCGACGTCAAGGACAAGGCCGACGCGCCGATCGAGGAGGCGCTGGCGCTGATGGTGCGCGAAAAGCTGACCGGCCGCACTGTGCCGAAGAGCGGCGAACGGCTGGTCGATCTCTGGCGGCCTTGGGTCGAGGAAAAGGCTAGCGCCGACCTCGACGGGCTGTCGGCAAAGCTCGACGACCAGCAGGCCTTTGCCCGCGTCGTGCGCGAGATGCTCGCCTCCATGGAAATGGCCGAGGAACTCGGCGACGACCAGGAGACGGAAGACTCGGAGGACAACGACGAAAACCAGCCGCAAGGCGAGGAGCAGAGCGAGGAGGGCGGCGAAGACGATTCCGGCTCCGAGCAGTCGCAGTCCGAAGATACCGAGGCATCGTCCGACGACGAGCAATCGGCCGAGACCGAGGCCTCCGACGCCACTGCCGACGACCTTTCCGACGATGACGACGCCGACGCGGAGACGCCCGGCGAGGCGCGCCGCAACGACAATCCCTTCACCAATCTGCCGAAAGAGATCGACTACAAGGTCTTCACCACGGCCTTCGACGAGACCGTAGGCGCGGAGGAACTGTGCGAGGAGGAGGAGCTCGACCGGCTGCGCGCCTTCCTCGACAAGCAGCTCGCCAACCTGTCCGGCGTCGTCGGGCGGCTGGCCAACCGGTTGCAGCGCCGCCTGATGGCGCAGCAGAACCGCTCCTGGGATTTCGACCTCGAAGAAGGTTATCTCGATCCGGCACGGCTGGTGCGCGTCGTCATCGACCCGATGCAGCCGCTGTCCTTCAAGCAGGAGCGTGATACCAAATTCCGCGACACGGTGGTGTCGCTGGTGCTCGACAATTCGGGTTCGATGCGCGGCCGGCCGATCACGGTCGCGGCGACCTGCGCCGACATCCTGGCGCGCACGCTGGAACGCTGCGGCGTCTCAGTCGAAATCCTCGGCTTCACCACCCGCGCCTGGAAGGGCGGGCAGGCGCGCGAGAAATGGCTGAAGGAAGGCAAGCCGCCGAACCCCGGCCGGCTCAACGATCTGCGCCACATCATCTATAAATCCGCCGACCATCCGTGGCGGCGGGCGCGCCGCAATCTCGGCCTGATGATGCGCGAGGGCCTGCTCAAGGAAAACATCGACGGCGAGGCGCTGCTTTGGGCGCACAACCGGCTGATCGCGCGGCCGGAGCAGCGCAAGATCCTGATGATGATCTCGGACGGCGCGCCGGTCGACGATTCAACGCTGTCGGTCAATCCGGGCAATTATCTCGAGCGGCATCTGCGCGCCATCATCGAGCTCATCGAGACGCGCTCGCCGGTCGAGCTTTTGGCCATCGGCATCGGCCACGACGTCACCCGCTACTATCGCCGCGCCGTCACCATCGTCGATGCCGAAGAACTGGCCGGCGCCATGACCGAGCAACTGGCCTCGCTGTTCGCCGAGGAAACCGTGCGCGACACGCGGCGCGGCGGCATGCGGCGCGCCGGATGATTTTTTCCCGCGGCGGCCTTTGGCAGACGCTTTTGGCCGCCATTGCGTTGTCAGGCATCAGTTTGGCGCCGGCTGTCGCTGCCGGGCCGGCCCCGGTCGAGCCGGCCGAAATCTCGGCACGGCCGATCAGCGAATTCCATATCGGCCGGCCGGACAAACAGTTCGGGCCGCTCGAATTCGTCGGCGGGCTCGAAATGACCTCGCCGACGCGCGATTTCGGCGCGCTGTCGGCGCTTCGGTTCCTCAAGCCGGGCAGCGATTTCATCGGCGTCGCCGATACCGGCTTCTGGTTCTTCGGCACCCTTGTCCACGATGCCGACAAGCGGCCTTCCGGCATTCAGAATTTTCGCATGCAGCAGATGGTCGATGCGGCCGGCCAGGCCATCGACCTGAAATGGGCGGTCGATGCCGAAGGCCTCGCGGTCCAGGACGGCATCGCCACGGTCGGCTTCGAGCGCGATCACCGTATCGCAGAGGTCAAGATCGATCCGGACGACATGAAGGCGCCGTTCAAGCAATTGGACTTCCTGATCCCGGCCTGGGAACTTCGCCGCAATCGCGGCTTTGAGACCGTCGCCCGCGCCCATCCTTACGGACAGCACGCGGGCGGGCTGGTCGTGGTGTCGGAAAGGAGCCTCGACAAGGCCGGTAACATCTTCGCGGCGATCATCGAAGGGCCGCATAAGGGCGTCTTCACCGTCAAGCGCAATGGCGACTTCGACATCACCGACGGCGCCTTCCTGCCGGATGGCGACCTGTTGCTTCTGGAGCGCAGTTTTTCGATGGCCGGCGGCGTCAAGATGCGGCTGCGGCGCATCTATGGCGAAAGCGTCGAGAAGGGCGCCGTCGCCGACGGGCCGGTGCTGCTTGAAGCCGACATGGATTACCAGATCGACAACATGGAAGCGCTCGACGTCTGGACCCGCGACGACGGCGCGCTGATCGTGTCGCTGATGTCCGACGACAACCACTCGATCCTGCAGCGCAACCTCTATCTGGAATTCATCCTGCACGAGGATTGACGCGCGATCGGCCATTGATCGGCTGTTGGCGATGCTGGCATTTCCGCGCCGTTTCGCAGCGCATGCAATTTCCCATGGCGATTTCCCCTCGCAATGACCCGCGTCGCGCGTTTCCAACCGGTTCTCACCATCTGCAAAAATACTTTAGTTGTGGCTTGACAATTTGTGTCATCGGCGAAATACTCAAGTCCATGCTTAACTATTCCGAGATCGACAGCATTCTGCGGGCTCTTGCCGAGCCGACGCGGCGGGCAATCCTGGAAAGGCTGGGCCGCGGGCCGGCCACCGTCAGCCAGCTGGCGGAGCCGTTCGGCATGACCTTCGCCGCGGTGCTCCAGCATCTCCAGGCGCTGGAAGCGTGCGGGCTGATCCGCAGCGAAAAAATCGGACGCGTGCGCACCTGCCGGATCGAGCCCGGCGGGCTCGCCCCGCTCGCCGACTGGATCGCCGCGCGCCGCACGCCGGCCGAACGCCACCTCGCCCGTCTCGGCCAGATTCTGGCGGAGACTGACCAACCGAACGCAACACTCCACGACCAGGAAAAGGACGAAGAGAAATGAACCAGATTGCGCCCGTGAACGACCACTCCGTCATCCATTCGACCTTCACGATCGAGCGGACCTATCCGCAATCGCCCGAGCGCGTCTTCTTCGCCTTTTCCGACAAGGCGACAGTGCGGCGCTGGCGCGTCGAAGGTGACGGCTTCACCATCGCCGAGTTCACCTTCGATTTCCATGTCGGCGGCGGCGAGGTTTCGCGGTTCAGCTATCAGGGCGGCCCGGAAATCAGGCTCGATGCGCAGTTCCAGGACATCGTCCCTGACCGACGCATCGTATTTTCCTACCGGATGGCGGTCGGGCCGCAGCCGCTGTCGGCGTCGCTCACCACCGTCGAGCTCGCACCCTCCGGCGACGGCACTCGCCTGACCTATACCGAACAGGGTGCGTTTTTCGATGGCATTGATTCAGCGCAAGGACGCGAAGAGGGCACGCGCGGGCTGCTGCAGGCGCTCGCGGCCGAGCTTCAGAAAGCGAAGTAGTAGGTGTCGGCATGCCGGGCGGAGCCCAAACAGCAATCCGCCCGAATTGCTTCCGCTATGCTTTACTCGCGAGCCAGACGATGTGACGAGCGCCGCGCTTGCCGTGAGCCCGCACCTTAACCTCGTCGACCGTGAAGCCCGCCTGCTTGAGCCTTCGGGTGAAACCTGCGTCAGGGCCCTGCGACCAGACCGCCAGCACACCGCCGGGCTTGAGCGCGGCGCGTGCGGCGTTGAGGCCGGTGCCGCTGTAGAGCGCATCGTTGGCCTTGTAGACGATGCCCTCGGGGCCGTTGTCGACGTCGAGCAGGATCGCGTCCCAGGCCGATGCTTGCGAACGGATGAGCTGACCGACATCGGTCTCGTGAACACTGACGCGCCGGTCGTCAAGGCAACCGTCGAAAACCTCGGCCATCGGGCCGCGCGCCCACGTCACGACTGCCGGCACCAGTTCGGCAACAGTGACCTGCGCATCGTCGCCGAGCTCGGCCAGCGCCGCGCGCAAGGTAAAGCCCATGCCCAGGCCGCCGATCAGGATGCTTGGGTTCCGGCGGCCGGCAATCCTTTGACGGGACAGTTTGGCCAGCGCCTCTTCGGAACCGCTGAGCCGACTGTTCATCAGCTCGTTGGCGCCAAGCATGATCGAGAATTCGCCGCCGCGCCGTTTCAGGCGAAGCTCCTGTCCGCCGTCAGGCGTTTTTGCCGAGTCCAGCTGAAGCCAGGGGATCATGCTCGATAGTCTTTGAGCATGATCTTGTCCGAAAATCGGTTCCCACTTTTCGCTAACGCGGACCTTCGGTTCGGGATCATGCTCTATGCCGCCAGTGCCGGCTGGCTCCAGCGGGCGGCAAGCAGCCGGTAAGGGATCAGCGCTACCACCGCTATGATCAGCTTGACGCTGAGATCGCCGAGCGCCCAGGATATCCAGCGCATCGTCTCGACTGGCAGCATGCCCATGAGCGGTGCGGTCTCCAGCGCAAAGCCATCGTTCGGCCCGGCGAAGGCGAAAGCCGCCGCGAAGGCGACGGTGAAAAACACCACCGTATCGAAAACGGAGCCGACCAGCGTGCCGACGATCGGCGCGCGCCACCAGCTCTGCCGGCGCAGTCGGTTGAACACGGTGACGTCGAGCAATTGCGCGGTGAGGAAGGCCGCACCCGACGCCGCGGCAATGCGCACCAGCCGGTCGGCGGCGGTCTCGAATTCGATCAGGCCGTGGCGAAACAGCAAGGGCGGGATGACGATCGAGCAGACCACCGCTGTCATGAACCCGACAAAGACGATCCTGCGCGCCACCGCCGGGCCGTAGCGGCGATTGGCGAGATCGGTGACCAGGAAGGAGAACGGATAGGTGAAGGCGCCCCAGGTCAGGATGTCGGCCAGCGACAACCCGCCGATTGCGCCCTGCATCGGAAACTGCACGAGGATGTTCGAGGCCACGACGACGAGCGCCATGGCGGCCACGAAGGGCAGGTATCGCGAGAGGAAAATCATTTTTTTATCCTGGGTAATGGAACCAGCGGAACGCGATCCGGAGTTCGGATCACGCCCTGGAAGGCGGCTGCCGCCGAAAAATTCAGGCGGCCGGCTGGTCGGCGAGCTTCTTGGCGATCTGCTTCTTCAACAGGCGGGCGCGCTGCGACAATTGCTTGGCGTCGGCCTTGGCCAGGAAGGCATCGAGGCCGCCGCGATGCTCGACCGAACGCAACGCGTTGGCCGAAATGCGCAGGCGCACATTCTGGTTCAGCGCTTCCGAGATCAGCGTCACATTGACCAGATTGGGCAGGAAGCGACGCTTGGTCTTGTTGTTGGCGTGGCTCACATTGTTGCCGGACATGACTGCCTTGGCAGTGAGTTCGCAAGTGCGGGACATGATACTAACCTTCGGTTCTCGGCCCTGGCCAAACATTCGACCCGCGCCGGGTGGCGCGCGGTTTCGGTCAGGCGGCCTTATGGAAAAGTTGGCGTTCCATAGTTGCATTTCGCCGATGCGTCAAGCTTGGGGTTGGTTCGGGAGAGGGAATCGCACCTTCAAGAAATGAGCACCAGTGGCGAAGCTGCCGATCTCCCCGCTTGCGGGGGAGATGGCCGGCAGGCCAGAGGGGGTGCTGTCCCTCCGACTTAGCTCCGTTGCAGCCAAAACTCTCGGCACTGGGAGGATAAAGCTGGATCTTGGCGATCCTTCCTACCCCCTCTGCTCTGCCGGGCATCTCCTCCGCAAGGGGGAGATCGGCAAATTCATCGAGCGCCACATTTTGTTCTTGCTTTGTGCCGGCAGCTATGCTACTAATTTGGGTATGGTGCTGATTCGCGCCGACGATCCGCCCGCCGAGGCGGGTTTTTCATTTCTGGCTTCCGTCACCTCCCACCGACCAGCCCCAGCGTTCCCTGCCGACGCCGCCTTCACATTAAGGCCGGAATTCAGCCTATAAGCGGTCACACAGGGACATGCCAGATCGCCCGTCTCCGGTCGACAATCAAGGACCCGCCATGCCTCGTTCTTTCCTCCATGCCCTGGTCGTGCTGTTCGCCGTCGCGCTGTCGACGACGGTTTCGGCCGCCGAGCCGCAATCCTTCACGGGCGAGTATTCGGTGTCGTTCCTCGGCCTTTCCGTGGCCAAGGCGAAATTCTCCAGCCATTACGAGGGCGACACCTATTCGATCGAGGGCAGCGTCTCCAGCGCCGGGCTCGCCACATTGTTCGACGATACGCGAGGCACGATCTCATCGAAGGGCAAGATTTCGGGCAAGCAGTTGCAGCCGCAGGCGTTTCGCGCCGACTACACGTCCGGCAAGAAGGCGTCGATGATCGACATCCAGTTTGCCAACGGCGTGGTCACCTCGACCAAGGTCGTGCCTGAGCCAAAGAAGCGCAATCCCGAGAATTGGATACCGCTGGTCGGCAGCGATCTCGTATCCGTCCTCGATCCGATGGCCGCGACCGTCATCCATGCCGACAGCCTCGACCAGGTCTGCGGGCGCACGGTGAAGCTCTATGACGGCGAAATGCGTGCCGATCTGAAACTGACCTACGAGTCGAAAGGGTCGATCTCGGTGGCCGGCTACGAGGGCGATACGGTCACCTGCAGGCTGGGTTTCGAGCCGGTGGCCGGCTACCGCAAGAACCGCAAGGCGCTGAACTACCTGAAGAAACGCAGCCGCATCATGGTGACGTTTGCACCGGTCGGCCAAAGCGGCGTATATGCGCCGATCCGCGCCACGGTCAGCACGCAAATCGGCCCGTTGACGGTCAGCGCGGAGCGGTTCGAAGCAGACGAATAGGCGTGATGGTGCGCCGCCAATGGGCCACGGGGCGACGGGTATGGCGCGCGCAACACTGATCGGCTTCTCCGCGGTCGCCATGTGGGCGCTGCTGGCGCTGTTTACGGATGCTTCGGGTTCGGTGCCGCCGTTCCTGCTTTCGGCAATCACCTTTACGATCGGCACCTGCGTCGGCCTGGTTGCCCGGCTGTTCATGCCGGCAGCCGATGGCGCCGCGAAGATACCGCGCCAAGTCAAAATACCACGCAAAGTCTGGGTGATCGGCATTGCCGGCCTGTTCGGCTACCACTTCTTCTACTTCACCGCGCTGCGCAATGCGCCGGCCGTCGAGGCCAGCCTTATCGCCTATCTGTGGCCGCTGCTGATCGTGCTGGGATCGGCGCTGATGCCTGGCGAGCGGCTGGCCTGGAACCATATCGTCGGCGCGCTGCTCGGCCTTGCCGGCACGGTCCTGATCGTCACCAAGGGCGGCGGACTTGCCTTCGATGCACGTTATGCCTTCGGCTATGCGATGGCCGCCGTCTGTGCCGTGTTGTGGTCGTCCTATTCGCTGTTATCGCGGCGCTTCCCGTCGGTGCCGACCAGCATCGTCACCTGGTTCTGCGCCGCCACCGCGGCACTTTCGCTCGTCTGCCATCTGTTGCTGGAAGAAACGGTGCTGCCCAACGGCGCCGGCCAGTGGCTGGCCGTGCTCGGCCTCGGTCTGATGCCGGTAGGGGCGGCGTTCTATGCCTGGGACATCGGTGTCAAGCGCGGCAACATCCAGGTGCTGGGGGCGGCAAGCTACGCCGCGCCGCTGCTGTCGACACTGGTGCTGATCGCCGCCGGCTTCGCCGAGCCGTCATGGCGCATCCTCGCCGCCTGCGTGCTGATCACCGGCGGCGCGGCACTGGCGGCGAAATCGCTGTTGCTGCGCAAGAGGGCCACGAGCGAGGCAAACGCTTGATGCCGTTTCCCGGCGGCATCGATGCCAATGCCAATGCGACGCTGCTGTTTTCATTGGCGGCAGCGGTGATCTATGCGTTCAGCCTCGGCATGCCGCCGCGTCTTTCGCGGTCGGCGGCAAGGACATTGGCGGTGGCGATGCTGGCGGTGCTGGTCGTGCAGCAGAGCGGCCCATGGCTGCTCGTCGCCGCACTGGGCGTCAGCGCGGTCGGCGACGCCTTCCTGTCGCGCGACGGCGAGAAGGCATTTCTTGGCGGCGCGGCCGGTTTTCTTGCCGCTCATGTGCTTTACTTCGTGCTGTTCCTGCGTGCCGGCGGCGGCCTCGGGCTGCTTCCGGCCGAGCCGTGGCGGGCAGCGATCGTGCTGGCGATGGTCGTGTTGGTGCTGGCGATGGTTTTCGCGCTCCGGCGCCGCGTCGGCCCGGCACTGCGCCTGCCGATAGGCCTTCGTGTGGCGGCAATTCTCGCCATGGGCATTGGCGCGCTTACCCTGAGTAGTGCCTGGGTCATCGGTGGCGTCGCCCTGCTCATATTGTCCGACGGGCTGCTTGCCGCGGAAAAGTTCCTGCTGCCCGCCATCTCGCCGCACCGTGCCTGGATGCGCCATGCGGTCTGGGCGCTGTATTACGCCGGCCAGCTGGCGATCACCCTGGGTTTCGTTTTAGGCTAGGCATGTCGATATTCAGATGATGCCGGCCTGCAAACGGCGAAAGATCCGACGCTTGGTGCCCATGGGCAAGCCTTTGTGACGCAATCCTCGAGGTCGTCAGATCAGAGGTAAAAATTCTCGCTTGACCTAGAGCTGCTCCAGCTTGGTAGCCTAGCGCACAATCGGCAGGGTAGGCGACACATGCGCATTTCGGAGGCGGCAGCTACAAGCGGACTGGGTATCGACACTATCCGCTATTATGAAAAATTGGGTTTGCTTCCGAAGGTCAGGCGAGGACGTGACGGGAGGCGGGACTTCTCGGCAGAGAATGTCGAATGGCTAATACTCCTGTCCTCGCTGCGCGAGACAGGTATGTCCATGGAGCAGATGCGATACTTTGCGCGGCTTTATCAGCGGGGCAGCGAGACTCTGCCCGAACGGAAAGCGGTTCTTCTTGATCACGCAGCGCATCTGGACAAGCGGCGAGCTGCGTTGGATGGCTGCGCCGAACTCCTTGCCTACAAGCTCAAACGACATGACGAGATGGCAGAAGAAATATCATGAGAATTATTGTCGTCGGCGCGGAAGGTGACATCGGCAAAGCGGTTTGCGACGAGTTGGGTTCCCGCCACGCGATCATCAAGGCCAGCCGCTCTAGTGGCGACTTTCAGGTTGATATGGCTGACCGCGCATCGCTCGATGCCATGTACGCCAAATGTGGCAAAGTGGATGCCGTCATCTCTACCGCAGGCAATGTCCATTTCGGGCCGCTTGGCAAGTACACCGAAGAGACGTTCATGCTTGGCCTGCGCCATAAGGTCATGGGCCAGGTCAATCTGGTGTTGGCAGGGTTGGCCACTGTCAGCGATGGCGGCTCGTTCACACTGACTAGCGGAGTGCTCGACCGCGATCCCATTCGGATGGGAACAGGGGCGGCAACAGCGAACGGCGCGCTCGGCGGTTTTGTCCTTGGTGCGGCGATCGAGATGCCGCGCGGTCTTCGCATCAATGTTGTGAGTCCCGGACTTCTGGACGTGTCCGTGCCGAGATATGGCGAGTGGTTCCCCGGTCACGAGCCCGTTTCGTCGAAACGGGTGGGGCTCGCCTATGCGAAGAGCGTGGAAGGGGCCATCACCGGCCAAGTGATCATCGTCGGGTAGTTTCGCAGAGATCCTAAGTGTTGGGACATATTGGTCGCCCCCTGAATATCAAGGGTAGTTTCCGTTGCAAAATTTCGGAGGTTCGAGAGTGACTCTTGCGACAACCTGAACGACGGCTTTCCATCCTGAGCGGCTGTTGTCGTTGGGTACCAAGCGTCAGGTCTTCACCACTACGGCGTGCCCGGCAGCCAGCCTGGTTCGGCCAATTCGAAGGCGGCGAAATCGAAGCCCGGCGCCACGGTGCAGCCGACCAGCGTCCATTCGCCGAGGCTGCGTGCCGACTGCCACCAGCCTGCCGGCACGACGATCTGCGGCCGCTCGCCTGCGGCAAGCGCCGTGCCAAGGATCTCCTCGATGACGGGACCGCCTTCTCGATGTATCGACAGCGCCAGCGGCGCACCGTCATAGAAGTGCCAAACCTCGGCCGCGTCCTTGACCCGGTGCCAGGCCGACAATTGGTCCTTCTCCAGAAGGAAATAGATCGCCGTCGAATGGCCGCGCGTGCCTGCCGCGCCGTCGCGAAAGGTTTCGGCATACCAGCCGCCTTCCGGATGCGGCTTCAGGCCGAGCAGGGCGATGATTTCGGCGGAACTGGTCATGCCCTAGCTCCTGGTGCCGCTCAGAAATTGTCCTTGCGCTTGCGGATCTCGGCGAACACTTCGGCGTCGGAGGCCTTTTCCAGGCCGAGATGCCTGCGGATCGCCGGATCGTGCCAGCGCAGGAACGGATTGGTCGACAGTTCCTCGCCGATCGTCGTCGGCAGCGTCGGCTTGCCGTCGGCGCGCAGCGCCTCGATCTTGGCGGCACGCTCTTTCAGCGCCGAATTGGTCGGGTCGACGGTCAGCGCGAAACGGGCGTTGGCCAGCGTATACTCATGTCCGCAATAGACGACCGTCTCGGCCGGCAGCGCTGCGAGCTTTTTCAGGGATTCGTACATCACCGGCGGCTTGCATTCGAGCAGCCGCCCACAGCCGAGCGCAAACAGCGTATCGGCGGCGAATGCCACTTTTGACGCCGGCAGGTGATAGGTGACATGGCCTGCGGTGTGGCCGGGTGTGGCGATGACCTCGATCCGCTCATCGCCGAGGTGGACGACCGAGCCTTGCTCGACGGTTTCGTCGATGCCGGGAATCTTTGCCTTTTCGGCTTCCGGCCCGACGATGCGCAGCTTGAAACGCTCCTTCAGCGCCAGATTGGCCTCGACGTGGTCGAGATGGTGGTGGGTGGTCAGGATCATCGTCGGCGTCCAGCCGGTGCGCTTGATGGCGGCCAGGATCGGCGCCTCTTCTGGTGCGTCGATGAGCGCCGTCTGGCCGCTTTTGGGGTCATGCACCAGCACGCCGAAATTGTCGCTGCGGCACATGAATTGTTCGATCTCGACCGGCATCATATCTCTCCGTTTACAGGCGCAGACATAGGGCGCCTGCCAGCCGATGTCATCTGCCTTTGTTGAACTTGGACTGCTTCGAAGCTACCGTTCCGCCCATGCATTCAGATATTGTCGACCTCCGTTCCTTCTATTCGACCACGCTCGGGCGCCTGGCCGAACGCTCGATCACCATGGCGCTGTCCTCGCTATGGGCTGTTGTGCCCAACGAGCGGCTGGTCGGCCTCGGCTACACCTTGCCATGGCTGGAGCGCTTCGGCAGCGATGCCGAGCGCGTCTTTGCCTTCATGCCGGCGACGCAGGGCGCGGTGGTCTGGCCGGCGACGGGGCCGACGGCGACCGCCCTGGTCTTCGACGAGGAGCTGCCGCTGGTCGATTCCTGCATCGACCGCATGCTGCTCGTCCATTCGCTCGAACATGTCGAGAACCCGCGCGAGACGCTGAACGAGATCTGGCGGGTGCTGTCGCCGGCCGGCCGTGTCGTCATCGTCGTGCCCAACCGGCGCGGCGTCTGGGCGCGCTTCGAGCATACGCCTTTCGGCAATGGCCGGCCGTTCTCGCGCGGCCAGCTGACCGAATTGCTGCGCGAAGCGAATTTCACGCCGGCGGCGTGGTCCGATGCGCTGTTCTTTCCGCCGTCGCCGCGACGTTTCATGATGCAGTTCCACAATGTGCTGGAGCGTGCCGGCCGGCGCTTCTGGCCGATCTTTTCGGGCGTCATCGTTGTCGAGGCGCAGAAGCGGCTCTATCAGGGCGTCCCGGTGGCGCAGCGCGCCTCCCGCCGCGTCTTCGTGCCGGTTCTCTCGCCGCATGGCGCGCCGACGCTTGGCCGGCTGTCGGGGGCCGAACGTCCGGCGTCGCCAGGATGACGCGTTCGTGATCCGACGCAGGCTTTTTCTCACCTATCTGTCGCGGACGGGTTCGCTGCCCGATTGAAGGCATATGCGGTCGATCCTATGACCGGGGTTTAGCACCGCTTCCGAATGCAAGGATCCACTCATGGCTGATCATCCGGATGTCGAGCCCAGCGCCCAGAAGCTTGCCACGTCGATCGAAGCCAGCAGCCTGCGTGAGCAGCTGGCAACAATCAAATTGGCGCTGACCACCTCGCCAGTGCGAAAACAATTGCTTTGGGCAGCGATCGGCATCGTCGCCGTCATCGTGGCGAGCTCGATCGGGCAGGTTCTGCTCAATCGCTGGAACCAGCCTTTCTACGACGCGCTGGCGCGGCGCGACATGCCGGCTTTCCTGCATCAGCTTCTGGTCTTCGCCGGCATCGCCGGCGGGCTTGTGGTGCTCAATGTCAGCCAGACCTGGCTCGACCAGATGCTTCGCCTGAAGCTGCGCGAGGCGCTGACGCTCGACCTGATCGGCGAATGGATGCGGCCGGCGCGTGCCTTCCGGCTGACCCATGCCGGCGCCATCGGCGTCAATCCCGACCAGCGCCTGCAGCAGGATGCCGGGCATCTCTCCGACCTTTCGACCGGTCTCGGCATCGGCCTGCTGCAGTCCTGCATCCTGCTTGCCTCGTTCGTCGGCGTCTTGTGGTCGCTGTCTTCCGGCTTCGTCTTCCACATAGGCGGCCATTCGCTGGCCATACCCGGTTACATGGTCTGGGCGGCGATCCTCTATGCGGGCACAGCTTCGTGGTTGAGCTGGCTGGTCGGGCGGCCGCTGATCCGCTTCAACAACGATCGCTATACGCGTGAGGCGGAACTGCGCTCCTCGGTGGTTCGCGTCAACGAGAATGTCGATGCCATCGCGCTTGCGCATGGCGAGGCCGATGCCAGGCGCCGGCTCGAATTCGACCTTGGCATGGTGCTGGGCGCCATGCGGCGCATCTACAGCGCCCAGATCAATCTTTCCTGGGTAACCGACACCTATGGCTGGATCACTGTCGTCGCGCCGATCCTCGTCGCTTCCCCGGTCTATTTTGCCGGCGATATCAGCTTTGGCGGCTTGATGATGGCGGTCGGCGCCTTCAACCAGGTCCATTCCTCGCTGCGCTGGTTCATCAACAATATCGGCGGCATCGCCGATTGGCGCGCCACGCTGATGCGGGTCGCCGACTTCCGCATCGCGCTCGGCGACACCGACGCGCTGCACGATACGGAAAGGCGCATTTCGTTCGGCGAAAATCCCGACGGCAGCCTGACATTCGAGAAGCTCGAGATCGCCTCGCCGGACGGATGCACCAAGCTTGCCGAGCCGCATGTCGAAATCCGCGCCGGCGACCGCGTCATGATCACCGGAGATCCGGGCGCCGGCAAGACGCTTTTCTTCCGCGCCATTGCCGGTCTGTGGCCATGGGGCAGCGGCCGGATCGGCATGCCGGCCGGAGAAGCGCCGATCTTCGTTCCGCGTACTCCCTATTTCCCGCTCGGCAGGCTGCGCGAGGTGCTCAACCATTCAGACGGCGCGGCGGAGGCGAGCGATGCCGAGATTTCGGAGGTGCTGGCCGATGTCGGGCTGCAACGCCTGTCGTCCTCGCTCGATCACTCGGCGCGCTGGGAGCGTGAGCTCAGCGACGACGAGCAGCGTCTGCTGGCCTTCGCCAGGCTCGCCTTGCGACGGCCGAAATGGGTGATCATCGACGAGGCGCTGGACGCGTTCGACGGCGCGACGCTGAGGCAAGTGCTGTCGATGCTGGACAAGCGCCTTCCCGACGCCGCGATCCTCAATATCGGCCGCGGCCAGCACAATACCCGCTTCTTCCCGCGAGCGTTGACCATCGTCAAGGATGCCGGCCAACCGCCCCTCAAGCCGGCCCGTGTCAGGGCAGGCGCCATGGAACCGCCCCCGATTATCGCCTCGGCTCGCCGAAAGAAATAGAAGCCAAGCTTTATTTCGCCGCGATCGCGGCGAAAAACTATCGCGATCGTTTCAGATGGGAACGTTCCGATCGGCCATGCTTGACGCTCTCGCCCTGCTCGCCTGCCTTGCCTGTGCCCCGGCAGCACCTGTGGCCGCGCCCGCCAATGCCATTGCCGTCGACGTCGAGCTGGTGCTGGCCGTCGACATCTCGCAGTCGATGGATGAAAGGGAGTTTGCCCTGCAGCGCGCCGGCTATGTCGCGGCGCTGCGCCATCCCGACTTCATCAATGCCGTGCGTGCCGGCTCTTCCGGCCGCATCGCCATCGCCTATTTCGAATGGGCCGGCACCATCCGCGACGATGCGGTCATTGCCTGGCACGTCATCGACAGCAAGGAGAGCGCCAACGCTTTCGCCGACAAGATCGCGGCCCGCCCGTTCAGGAGCTTCCGCGGCACCTCGATTTCCGGTGCCGTGGCCTTCGGCGCCGAGCTTTTCGATGGCACGGCCTTCGTGGCCAAACGCCGCGTCATCGACGTCTCTGGCGATGGCCCAAACAACACCGGCTTGCCGGTCACAACGGCACGCGATGCGGCGCTGGCGAAGGGCATCGTCATCAACGGGTTGCCGATCCTGATCAGCCCGTCACCGACCTTCAGCCATCTCGACCGGTATTATGCCGAATGCGTCACCGGCGGACCGGGCTCGTTCGTCCTGCCAATCTATGCGGTTTCCGAATTCGCCACCGCCACTCGCCGCAAACTGATCCTCGAGGTCAGCGGCGTCGAGTATCCCAAGGAGGATCCGAGGACGATCCGCATCGACGCACCGATCGACTGCCTGCAAGGCGAGCGCGACCGGCGGTTTTTCTCCGACCCGTATTTCCCGGAACTCGACCGGTAAGGCTTGCTAGGGGGTAAGCTAGGCCGGTGGCAGGCCGAAGGCCGGGAACAGAGATGGCCCGAGCGGCCCTATGAAGATCGTCAAGGAAGCGATCCCGCCCTCGGCTGGCTCGAACACATGCAGGGAATGGGCCCGCCACGCCGGGTCATCGTGGCTGCGGGAATAGACCCCGACCGCCGGCTGGCCATTGGCCGCGGTGGCCAGCGTGCGGAAGCCGCCGAACCTCGGCCAGACGGTCTCGAAGAAACCGCGGATCGCTTCGCGGCCTTGATACCATTCGCGCCAAGGCGGCATGGTATAGATGGCGTCCTCACGCAGGAGCTCGATCAAACCTTCGAGATTGGCGGCCTGCCAGGCCTGCATGTAACGTTCGAGCAGCAGGCCTTCTTCGGGGTTGGGCCGTGATCGGCTGGCCGGCCGTCCGCCAGGATAGCGCGCCGTCAGCGTTGCGCGGGCGCGCTGCAACGCGCTGTTGATCGAAGCCATCGATCCGCCCAGCAAACGCGCCGTCTCGACGGCCGACCATCCCAGGACGTCGGCAAGCAGCAGCGCGGCGCGCTGCCTGGGCGGCAGATCCTGGATAGCGGCGACGAAGGCGAGCTGGACGGCCTCGCGGCTCTCGTAACGGGCTTCCGGACCTGGCTCGCTGCCGGCAATGTCTGGAAGCTCGGCGTCGGGGTAGGGCTCCAGCCACGCGACGTCAGCTACGGGCCCGCCTATGGCCGCCCCGTGCGACGGCGGCCGTCCGGGTTCCCGGAGAATGCGACGCGCCCTCGACCTCGCCTTGATGGCGTTAAGGCAAGCATTGGTCGCGATCATATAGAGCCAACCGCGAACCGAACCCCGCCCGTCGAACTCCGACCTTGCGCGCCAGGCGCGAAGCAACGTGTCCTGGACGAGGTCGTCGGCCTCGTGCAGCGAACCCATCATGCGATAGCAATGCAGCTTGAGTTCGCGGCGATGCGCGGCCGTGACCTTCTCGAAGGCCAGCCGATCGAGGATCGGCTGGCGTGCTGGCTCCAGAGGTGGCTCAGCGTCTGTCATGCTACTTTCGGGTTCCGGGTCAGGTTTGCATTACGCGCGCCTCAGGCGGCCGGGGCAAGCCCGCTCCCGCTCACCATGAAGGAACTGCCTTGCGGCTGGCCGGTGGCGAGTGCGACCACCGCCCGTCCGACATCGGCCGGCGTCTGCATGTCGGTCATGGCGGCGATGAAGTCCGCCGGCTGGATGCCCATATAGGCCGCGATGCTGTCGACGCCGGCCTTGCCCACGCCGGTCTCCGGCATGATCCGCATCGGCGCGAGCGCCATGAAGCGCAGGCCGAGGCCAAGCCGGTCCGACTCCTTCTGGCTATGACCGGCCAGGAACATCTGCATGCGTTTTGCGCCGGCATAGCCGCCGGCATTGGGTGGTCCGCCGGTCAAGGCCGCGCCGCTGGAGATCAGAACGATCCGGGTTCCCGGCTTGAGCGGACGGCGCAGAGCGGCCCGGCAAAACAGGAACGACGCCTTGACGTCGGTGTCCCAATTTGCCGAGAAGGCCTTCCAGTTCTGTTCATGCACCGGCGCGGAAGGGGCCAGCGCGCCTGCGCAGATCACCAGCACGTCCGGCTCAAGCGCGGCGAAGACCTTATCGGGGGCGGAGTCCACCGTCGCATCGATCGCGAGCGTCTTCACGCCGGAGACCTCCCAGGCAAATTGCGCCAGGGCCTGTTTTCCGCGGGCGACGGCCAGCACCGTCGCTTTCTCCTTGAGGGCGACCTCCGCAATGGAGCGGCCGACACCCCGGCTGCCTCCGACGACGACGACATTCTGATTTTGCAACGATCCCATAGATCACCTCTCTGTTCCCGGCCGCCGGACCATCCAGGCGCGCCCATCGATAAGGACAGCGCAGGTGGGCGGAAATCATCGGTGCCAGGCAGAAATATCTTTCAGGTGACGGCAGCGGCGCGCCAGTTTTGTATTCGGTGTCATTACCTCGGGGGTAATCGACCAGCGCGCAACGTCCCGGCAAACTGCTCCCATCAAGCCGGTTGTCCGGCTTTCGACCACAAGGAGTTACACCATGACCGCCTACGCCGTCGCCCATATGCGCCAGGTCACGCCGGGGCCGCCGATCGTCGAGTACCTGCAGAAGATCGATGCCACGCTGGAGCCGTTTGGCGGGCGCTTCATTGTGCATGGCAGCGAGGTGGACGTGGTTGAAAACAATTGGCCGGGGCACCTCGTCATGATCGAGTTTCCAGACATGCAGCAGGCGCGCGGATGGTACCGCTCGCCCGCCTATCAGGAGATCTTGCCGCTGCGCACCGCGAATTCTCAGTCCGACGTGGTCTTCGTCGACGGCGTCGAGCACCCGCACAAGGCCACCGACGTGCTTGAATAAGGGGAATGATCGGCTCGCGGGCGGCCTGCTACCGTTTCAGCAGAAATACCGCCTGCTGGCCGAAAAAGTTCCAGAACCACCACGGCATCGAGAAGCCGATCCGCTGGCCGTTGGCGTCGAGCGCGGTTGCCTTTTCCACCGTCGCGCCCAGCTCGTCGCATAGATTGACGAAATCGCGAATGGTGCAGAAATGGATGTTGGGGGTGTCGTACCAGTAATAGGGCAGGTCCTTGGTCACCGGCATGCGGCCGTTGAAGAGCAGCGAAAAGCGCACCCGCCAGTGGCCGAAATTGGGAAATGAGACGATGGCGCGGTTGCCGATCCGGAGCAGTTCGTCGAGCACCAGCTTCGGATTGCGGGTCGCCTGCAAGGTCTGCGACAAGACGACAAAGTCGAAGCCCTTGTCGGGATAGAATTGGAGGTCCTTGTCGGCATCGCCTTGAATGACCGACAGGCCGCGCGCCACGCATTCGTTGACGCCGCGCTGCGACAGTTCCAGCCCGCGGCCGTCGACCTTCTTGGTCGCCTGCAGCAATTCGAGCAGCAGGCCGTCGCCGGAACCGACGTCCAGCACCCGCGACTGCGGCGGGATGAGATCGGCGACGACTTCGAGGTCGACGCGCTGGGCGCGGTTGACGCTCATGGGCTCGGCTCCTGCCTGGCGCATGGTCCTGATCCGAAAAGTCTGCAACTTTTCGGGGCCATGCGCTGATGCCTGGCGCATGATCCTGATCCGAAAAGTCTGCTACTTTTCGGGGCCATGCGCTGATGCCTGGCGCATGATCCTGATCCGAAAAGCGTGCAACTTTTCGAGGTCATGCGCCGAGCCCTCTAGCCCGGGCCGCCGAGGCGATGAAGCCTTTGATGGCGGCGAACAGTTCCGGCTCGTCGAGCAGGAAGGCGTCGTGGCCGCGGTCGGTCTCGATTTCGACGAACGATACCGAGGCGCCGGCCGCGTTCAGCGCGTGAACGACCGAGCGGCTCTCCTCGGTCGGGAACAGCCAGTCGCTGGTGAAGGAGACCAGGCAAAAACGGGTCTTGGTGCCGGCGAAGGCATCGGCCAGCCGGCCGCCATGGTCGGCGGCGAGATCGAAATAGTCCATCGCCCGGGTCATGTAGAGATAGGAGTTGGCATCGAAGCGATCGACGAAGGTCATGCCCTGATGGCGCAGATAGCTCTCGATCTGGAAGTCGGCATCGAAACCGAAGGTCAGCGCTTCGCGGTCCTGCAGGTTGCGGCCGAACTTGCGGTGCAGCGCTGCTTCCGACAGATAGGTGATGTGGGCGGCCATGCGCGCCACCGCCAGCCCCTTTTCCGGTCGCTTGCCGTGCTCGAAATATTTGCCGCCATGCCAGTCGGGGTCGGCCATCACCGCTTGCCTGCCGACCTCGTGGAAAGCGATGTTCTGCGAGGAATGGCGGGCGCCGGTGGCGATCGGCAGGGCCGAGAAGACGCGCTCGGGATAGCTGGAGGCCCATTGCAGCACCTGCATGCCGCCCATCGAGCCGCCCAGCACGCTGAACAGCTGTTCGATGCCGAAATGCTCGACCAGCATCAGCTGCGCCCGCACCATGTCGCGGATGGTGATGATCGGCAGGTCGAGCCCGTAAGGCTTGGCGGTTGCGGGATTTGTCGAGGCGGGGCCGGTGGAACCGAGGCAGCCGCCGATGACGTTGGACGAGATGACGAAGAAACGGTCGGTATCGATGATCTTGCCGGGGCCGATCAGCACTTCCCACCAGCCCGGCTTGCCGGTCACCGGATTGGTGTTGGCGACATGCTGGTCACCGGTCAGCGCATGGCAGACGAGGATGGCGTTGGAGCGCGCGTCGTTGAGCGTGCCATAGGTCTGGTAGGCGATCTGGAACGGCGACAGCAGCGTGCCGGCGTCGAGCTTGAGCGGCTTGTCGGCGCCGAAACGCAACACCGGGCTCGACGGCTGGTCGGCCTCGTTGTTGGTTTTTCGCGCGCGCAAAGCGACCATCACATCTCCTTGCCCGGCCTTCAGTTGTCCGCCGGTCCGGGCAACAACCAGTCAGGGCAACAAAAAACCGGCCATGCCTTCGCAAAGCCGGTTACAAGATGCAAACGGCCCTTTAGCAAGTTGTTTAACGTGGCTGCAAGCCGACCGGCCAAATCACCACGGAACTGTCGCTGCTCTTCTAGGACTGACGCATGGCTTCGTCAACGGCAAGTTATTGATCCCGAATTGCCGCCCCTCGACATTCCGGGCCACGGCTTGTATTTCCGCTGCGGCTTCCGGATGGAGGCTTCCTCGACGGATTTCATGGAATGAGCCAGACACCGGATCAGACACGTCCAACGCCCCGCGCCGGCATCATGGACATCGAAGCCTATGTGCCCGGCAAGAGCGCGGCGCCTGAAGGTGTCGTCAAAGTCCACAAACTGTCGGCGAACGAGAACCCGCTCGGTCCTTCGCCAAAGGCGATAGAGGCCGCGCGCGCGGTCGCCGACAAGCTCGCGGTCTATCCCGACGGCAGCGCCAGGCGCCTGCGGGAGGCGATCGCCGACGTGCACGGGCTCAATCCGGCGAACATCGTCTGCTCCAACGGTTCCGACGAGATCCTGGGCCTGCTTGCGCAGACCTACCTCGCGCCCGGCGATGAAGCCATCATCACCGAACACGGCTTCATGGTCTACAAGATCTACATCCAGTCGGCCGGTGCCGTCCCGGTAACGGTCAAGGAGACCGATGAACGCGCCGACATCGATGCGATCCTCGCCGCGGTGACGCCGCGTACCAGGATCATCTTCCTTGCCAATCCGAACAACCCGACCGGCACTTACGTGCCGTTCCAGGAGGTGCGCCGCCTGCATGCGGGCCTGCCGCGAAACGTGCTTCTGGTGCTGGATGCCGCCTACGCCGAATATGTCCGGCGCAACGACTATGAAGCTGGCGTCGAGTTGGTGGGCAGCGCGGAAAACGTGGTCATGACCCGCACCTTCTCGAAATTGGGCCTCGGTGGCGCGCGGATCGGCTGGATCTATGCGCCAATGCACGTCATCGACGCGATCAACCGCGTGCGCGGGCCTTTCAACGTCAATGCGACGGCGATCGAGGCCGGCATCGCGGCGATCCGCGACCGGGCTCATATCGAGCGCAGCGTCGCGCATAACGAGACCTGGCTGGCCTGGCTGAGCGAGCAATTGACCGGGCTCGGGCTGCGGGTGACCCCGAGCGTCGGCAATTTCATCCTGATCCACTTTCCCGAGGACAAAAAGCATTCGGCGGCGGCCGCCGACGACTACCTCAGTGCGCGCGGCTACATATTGCGGCGCGTTTCCGGCTACGGTTTTCCCAACGCGCTGCGCATGAGCATCGGCACCGAAGAGGCCAATCGCGGCGTTGTCGCAGCACTCGCGACATTCCTGAAAAGCTAGGGCACCATGACCTCACCGATGTTCGAAAAGATCGCGCTGGTCGGCATCGGCCTGATCGGTTCGTCGCTGGCCCGCGTCATCCGCCGCGAGGGACTTGCCGGCCAAGTCGCGATTTCGACGCGCAGCGAAGCGACGCTGGAGCGGGCGAGCCAACTCGGCCTTGGCGACACCTACACGACAGATGCGAAAGAAGCGGTTCGCGATGCCGATCTGGTCATCGTTTCGGTGCCGGTCGGCTCTTCAGGCACGGTCGCCCAGGAGATCGCACCGGCGCTGAAGAAGGGCGCCATCCTCACCGATGTCGGCTCGACCAAGGCATCGGTGATCGCGCAGATGCAGCCGCATGTGCCTGATGGCGTGCACTTCATCCCCGGCCATCCTTTGGCCGGCACCGAAAAATCGGGACCGGATGCCGGTTTTGCCGAACTGTTCGAGAACCGCTGGTGCATCTTCACGCCGCTGGCCGGCACCGATGCCGCGGCGCTGGAAAAGCTCTCGGAATTCTGGCGCCGCTGCGGCTCCAACATCGACACGATGGACCCGCAGCATCACGACATGACGCTGGCCATCGTTTCGCACCTGCCGCACATCATCGCCTATAACATCGTCGGTACCGCCGACGATTTGGAGTCGGTGACCAAGTCCGAGGTCATCAAATACTCGGCTTCCGGCTTTCGCGACTTCACCCGTCTCGCGGCGTCCGACCCGACCATGTGGCGCGACGTCTGCCTGCACAACAAGGACGCCATCCTCGAAATGCTGGCGCGGTTCTCGGAAGATCTATCCTCGCTGCAGCGGGCGATCCGCTGGGGCGACGGCGAAAAGCTGTTCGACCTGTTCACCCGCACCCGCGCTGTCCGCCGCTCGATTATCGAGGCCGGCCAGGACATCGACGTACCGGATTTCGGCCGCCAGGCAGTCGAACACCCGCCGAAGGGATAAGCCGCGGCAAGCCGATCGCAGGCCGTACCGCCCCAGAACGGTTCATCGTTTCACGGAAACGCCGAACCGGTCTATCTTTTTGTTTGACGCAATCCGGACGGAAAACCGTTCACAATTTTCCTGGAATTGCTCTAGTCGAGCGGCTTGATCTTGCCGAGCGGGATGAAGCCGAGCGAGGCCTTGCCCTTGACGATCTTCAGCGGCATCGACGGTGCGTTGCCGAGCAGCGCCAGTCCGGCGAAGCCGGTCTGGATTTCTTTCTTCTGCTCGGGGATGGCGGTGGCGAGGATTGCCGCCACGGCCTTCGGGTCAGTGAGCTTGATCATCAGGTCGGCATTTATGAGACCGTCGTCATCGACCGACAGCGGTCCGGAAACGGTGATGCGCGCGGTTCCTGAAGACAGATCGAGCTCGTGGATTTCGGCCGCCTGGCCGCGCAGGCTCTTCGGATTTGCCTTGATCAGCGTCACACCATTCTTCAATGTCACGTCGCCGCTGCCGTCGAGTGGCGGCAAGACGCGCCCGCCGATGGCCTCTGCGTCGATTTCGAGATCGGTGAAATTGCCGGCATAGTCGATGTCCGGGCCGTTTGGGCGCAATTGTCCGGTGGCGGTTCCGGCGCTGAACAGCGAGACAGGATCGGTGTCGTCCGCCGGATCGGTCTGGCCGGACAGGCCTTCTGCCTGCAGCGAGAGGCGCCCCGGCAGCGGCCAGGACAGCTTCATGTCGGCCCGCAGATCATCCCAGTCGATCCACAGCGGCGTCATGCCGGGAACAGAGGTCCTGAGCGGCCCCCTGAACTCGGCGGCAGGCGACAGAAGCCGCGTGATCTGCGTGGCGGCGTTGATTTTGCCTGTCGATGCAGCGACGTTGCGGCTGTCGTCCTCGTAAGCCAGACTTTCGCAAGAAAGCGTGAAGGTGAAGGGATAGCCGCTGACCGCGAGATTGGCGCAGTCGGCCTTGATGCCTTTGTCGTCGAGATCGGCGACCGCCTTGTCGGTTGCACTCTCGACCAGGTCCGCCAGGTAGAACCAGCCGGCGCTGTAGATGCCGAACAGCACGAGGACGAAAGCGGCAAGCCACAACAGGCGGCGACGTTGGCTGGGCGGCGGGCGCTCGTCACTTGACGTCATGCTGCGGCTTTCGTTAACGCGGGTGGCACGGGCGGGCTGTCGCTTGCGGCAACAACAGGTAGACGGACTGAAACACCACCGGTGGAGTGGTTCGTCACAATCAGGCTTGGCGATATGGGCGATTTTTGGGTTTTTGGCTACGGCTCACTGATCTGGCGGCCGGGATTCGCGCATGTCGAGACGCGGCGTGCCCGCCTGCATGGCTATCGCCGTTCGCTCTGCGTCTATTCTTTCGTGCATCGCGGCTCGCGCGAACGGCCGGGCCTGGTGCTCGGCCTCGACCGCGGCGGCTCCTGCATCGGGCTGGCGTTCCGGGTTCCAGGCGAGCTGCGCAACGAGGTCGTCACCTATCTGCGCGAACGCGAGCTGGTCACCAACGTCTATCTCGAGCGTGTGCTCAGCGTCCGCCTCGACAAGCGTGAAACGGATGGGGGCGAGACGGTCGAAGCCATCGCCTATGTCGTGGACCGCAGCCATGAGCAATACGCCGGTGCGCTCGACGCCGCCGAGGCAGCAGCCGTCGTTCGCGGCGCCGTCGGCCAGTCGGGGAGGAATGAGGATTACGTGCTCAGCACGCTGGAGCACCTCGAAGCACTGGGTATAAGCGATCGCTGGCTGGAAGAGGTGACAAGACGGGTCGCGACGTAGCTTCTTTGGTCGTTGACCATGATGCTTTCGGCGTCGTGGTCCGGGCTACATCCTGAAAATCTGTTTGCCAAGATCGGCGCGATCCAGGCTGTTTGCCACGGCGAGCTTGAACTCGGTCAACGGGCGGAGACCGCCGACAGGAACGTGGAAGCCGGGCTGGCCGAAGATGTCGATGATCTCGCGTAGCACAGGTCGGTCGGCTTCGACCGGCGGCGAAAAGAAGTAGCGATAGATATTCGCCCTGATCTCCACGCCGCTCAGCAACACATCGAAATTGTGAAGTTCGAAGCGCTCGGCACTCATGCCGCCATTGATCACCATCTGCCCGCCGAGCGCCAGGGTGCGGATCAATTCGCCGCTGACAGGTCCGCCGACATTGTCGATAATCCCGTTCAATCCGGCGCCACCGGTGATATCCATCACGGCTTCCCGGATACTTGCCTTCAAGTCCGAAAGGTCAAGAATGGCGGCGACGCCAAGCGTCTTCAGATCGAAGCTTTGGTGCGAGCGCCGCACCAGCGCGATGACGTTGATGCCGCGTCGTTGGGCGAACTGCATCACCATTGTCGAAATCGACGAATAGCCGGCCGTGACAGCCAGCCACTGGCCAGGCCGCACACGGGAATCCACCATCAGATCCCACGCGGTAATGGGGTTCACCATCTGCCCGGCGCGTTCGACCGGATAGCCGGCAGGCAACGGGATCAGCCATCCGGCGGGAATGGCCGCGTACTCGGCCCAACTGCCATAATAGCTGAACGCGACGAGCGTGCCCGGTTCCAGCAAAACGTTCGCGCCAACGGCTTCGACGATGCCGGCGCCATGGTTTCCCGCGATCTGCTGGGGAAAATGCGGCTTCTTCGGTTCGGGATAGAGGTTCTGGACAAACAGGAAGTCGCCCGGATTGATCGAGGCCGAGACCATCCTGACCAGCACCTCGCCATCGCCGATCCGCGGCATCGGCAGGTCGTCAACGTAGAGCACGTCGCGCGGCGAGCCGATGGCGTCAAATACAATTGCTTTCATGCCGGTCTCCATAACAAACGATCCGGGGCAAACAGTCTGGGCTTGGCCAGACCGTGCCGAAATTTGCGTCGGCGCCGCGGAACTTATGGCCAGCCGGCAAAGGCCAGAATTGGCAGATTTGACAATCTATGTGCTAAACTTGCCAATTTCCTCAGAGGGGCTGGTTTGGAAGCCGGACACGGCGCGGCGGGTCGCGGTTTTGTGAAGCGCCAGCGGGTTGGAAAAGAGGCTATGCGTTTGACGTTGCCATGGCGCGACATAGGTTAGCCCGGTCGGCGGCTCCCACCCGCCTCAGCATGAATCACCATGGAGATCAGCCTTGCAGAAACGTCGTCTCGGTCGCACCGACTTATCCATCGCGCCATTGGTTCTGGGCGGCAATGTGTTCGGCTGGACCGCCGATGAGAAAACCTCGTTCGACTTGCTCGACCGCTTTGTCGACGCCGGTCTCAACGCCATCGACACGGCCGATTCCTATTCGCGCTGGATTGCCGGCCACCAGGGCGGCGAATCCGAAACCATCATCGGCAAATGGATGAAGAGCCGCGGCAACCGCGACAGGGTTGTCGTCATCACCAAGCTCGGTTCGGACATGGGGCAGGGCAAAAGGGATCTGTCCGCCGCCTATATCGAAAAGGCCATTGATGCCTCGCTGAAGCGGCTGCAGGTCGATACCGTCGATCTCTATCTGTCGCACTGGCCCGACCCTGCGACCCCGTATGAGGAAACGCTCGGTGCTTACCAGAAACTGCTCGACAAGGGCAAAATCCGCTATGCCGGCGCTTCCAACCTCGACGCCGCCCAATTGCGCGCCGCACTCGACGTAGCAAGCCTGCGCGGCCTGCCGCGCTACGAGGTGCTGCAGCCGGAATACAACCTCTACGACCGCTCGTTCTTCGATGGTCCGCTGCGTGATCTGTGCGTGGCCGAGGACATCGGCGTCATCACCTATTTCAGCCTCGCCAAAGGGTTTTTGAGCGGCAAGTACCGCAGCGAAGCCGATCTCGGCAAAAGCCCGCGCGGCGGCGGTGTGAAAGGGTATCTCAACGCGCGTGGCATGCGCATTCTCTCAGCGCTCGACGCCGTGTCGGCCAGACATTCGGCCAAGCCGGCGGAAGCGGCGCTGGCCTGGATCATGGCGCGCGCCGGCGTCACCGCTCCGATCGCCAGCGCGACGACGCTCGGCCAGCTCGACAGCCTGGTGCGTGCGGCGTCGTTGCAGCTCAGTCCGGACGATATCGCCGAGCTCGACAAGGCCAGCGCATAGCCGCGCACGATCGTTCAAGACCCGCACCGCTGCCTTGCCTACCGTCCTACATCGTCACAGGAATGCAGGGACGCCGCATGGCCGGACAGGTTCTTCTCGATCAGCAGCTATGGCAGCAATTGCTGGCGCTTGTGCTGGCATCGGCCATCGTCATGGGCAGCCCGGGGCCGGCGACGATAAGCGTCACCGCGATCGGCGCCGCGTTCGGCCTGCGGGATTCGCTCCGCTATGCCTCGGGGATCGTTGTTGGCACGATCCTCGTGCTCGTGGTGGTGGCGACGGGCATCATGGCCGTTCTCGCCGCGTTGCCGAAGCTCGCGGCGCTGCTGGCGGTCGCCTCGGCAGCCTACATCCTTTACCTGGCGTTCAAGATAGCGACGGCGCCGCCACTGACGGCACGCGTCCGTGGAGCGGCGCTTCCCACTTTCCTTGGCGGGTTTCTTCTGGCTGTTGCCAACCCGAAAGCCTATGTGGCGATTGCCGCCGTGTTCGCCGGCGCGTCTTCCGGCGCCGGCGGTCTCGGTATTTCAGCCAAGCTGGGGGTTCTCACCTTGATGATCGTTGCCATTCATCTCTTGTGGCTTCTCGCCGGCGCAGCCTTTGCACGTTTGCTGCGCAAACCGCTGGCGTCGCGGATCATCAATCTGGTGTTTGCCGTGACGCTGGTTGCAACAGCCGCCCTGGCTGCCCTGCCGTGAGCCCTTGTGGCATCTGAGGCCGTTGCCTCAGCCTTTCAATTCAGGTTTCGCGTCCAGCTCACCAAGCCTTTTCACCGCAGTCGGCGGCATCGGCGGCGGGTTCGGCGTTTGCGACGCCTCGACGAGGAGCTGGTCGCAGGCGGCCTCCGTCTCGCCGATCAGCCGTTGCATGAATTCGTCCTTGCCGAGGCCGGGCGGGATCGGCGACAGGAAGCGCGCCTTGATCGTGCCGGGATAGCGCAGGAATTTGCGGCGCGGCCAATAGAGGCCGGCGACGTGAGCGACCGGCACCACCGGAATGCCAAGTTGCGCATAGAGTTCGACGATGCCGTATTTGTAGACCGGCTCGTCGCCCGGCGCCCGGCGCGTGCCCTCGGGATAGATGATGAGCTGGCGGGGATTGCGCGCCAATTCCTGTTTGGTCGCGGCGATCACCATCTTCAATGCCTTCGAGCGGCTGCCGCGGTCGACCGGAATCATCCGCATCTTCAAGATGTACCAGCCGAAGAACGGGATCCAGGTCAGCTCCCGCTTCAATATGTAAACGGGATCGTCGAGGAACGGCAGGAAAGCGATCGTGTCCCAGAAGGACTGGTGCTTCGGCGCCAGGATGAAGGAGCCTTCAGGCAGGTTCTCCTGGCCGGTGATCTCGCTTCTGGTGCCGGCGATCTTGTCGTAGAGCCACATGCTGGTGCGCGACCAGAATTTCGGCACGAACCAGGCGCGGTGGCGCGGCGACAGGAAATAATACGGGGTCCAGAGGATCATCTGGACGATCAGATTGAGGTAAAAGGCGAGATTGAACGCCAGCGAGCGGAAATAGAGCATACAGCAAGTGCCCGGTGAGGAGGTGTGCGTTGGTTACACCAAGCGCCGGCAAAAAGGAAACGGTGCGAGGCCGGCGATCGGCCCGGTTTTGCGGTAGGCCGTCTTTCGTCACGCCTGCCACGCCGCCTGCAGCAGGCGCTGCTTCAGGCGTGGGGCGGCGAAGTCGAGGAACGCGCGCAGCTTCACCGGCAGCAGGCCCTGGCCGGCATGGACGAGGCTCACCGGCCATGGTTCGGGCTCGAACTCCTGCAGCACGGGGCGCAGCGTACCCGACCGAACCGCGGCGGCGATCTGGTAGGAAAGCAGCCTCGTCACGCCGACGCCAGCAATCGCCGCATCGATTGCCGCCTCAGCGGTGTTGACCCGTAACCTGGAGCGGACCGGTACGGTGAATTCGGCCTTGCCGGTGGCGAAACTCCAGGCGGAGGCGTTGAGCCCTTCGAAGGTGATCGCACTGTGTGCCGCAAGCTCCTGCGGCTTTTTCGGCGTGCCGTGCTCGGCGAGATAGGCCGGGCTCGCGCAAACGACGCGGCGGATCGAACCGAGGCGGATGGCGACCAGGCTCGAATCGGCAAGGGCGCCGATGCGGATGGCGAGATCGATGTGCTCTTCGACCAACTGGGTTATCCGGTCGGCGAGTGTCAGCCGCACACTTACGTCGGGGTAGGCGGCGAGAAAGGCGGTGACGACCGGCAGCACATGCAGGCGGCCGAAGACGATCGGCGCGGTGACGATCAGTTCGCCGGTCGGGGCGCTGTACTCGCCGGCGGCTATTCGCTCGGCCTCGCCGACCTCGTCGAGAATGCGACGACAGGCGGCGAGATAGGCGTGGCCGGCATCGGTCAGCGACAGCTGCCGCGCCGAGCGGTTCAACAGCCGTGTCTTCAGGTGCCTTTCCAGGTCCGAAACCTTGCGGCTGACCGTCGTCAGCGGAATGCCGAAGCGACGCCCGGCAGCCGAAAGGCTGCCTGTCTCCGCCGCGGCAACGAAAAGCGACATGGAGTGGAGGCGATCCATAACTTTCCCGAAAAAATTGGCCCTTCCGAAGAATGGAAGGACGCATCGCAGATATGGCATCTGCTTCTCGAAGATGGAAGTATCTACTTTTCGGTGAGTAATGCAGCGTAGCTCGGCAGTTGAGGAGGGTCTTCATGAACGCTCACACCAGCGATGTTGCCTTCACACCGACGGTGAAGGCGATCCAAGCCCGCAAGGGCTCGCGCCAGGCCTATGCCCGTGTTGAGGAGCGTGGTGGCTGGCAGGCGGCAATCACGCCCGATCTCGCCGCCTTCATCGAGGCGCAGACCAGCGTCTTCCTGTCGACCGCCAATGCTGACGGGCAGCCTTACATCCAGCATCGCGGCGGGCCTGCCGGTTTCCTCAAGGTGCTCGACGAACGGACGATCGGCTTTGCCGATTTTTCCGGCAACAGGCAGTTCATCACCCAAGGCAATCTCAGCGACAACCCACAGGCTTTCCTGTTCCTCATCGATTATGCCCACCGGCAGCGCATCAAGATCTGGGGCACAGCGCAGGTCGTCGAGGGCGATGCCGAACTGATGGCAAAGCTGGTGCCGCAAGACTACAAAGCGCGACCCGAACAGGTCATCCTGTTTACCGTTTCTGCCTGGGATTCCAATTGCTCACAGCACATCCCGCAGCGTTTCGAAGCGGCCGATGTGGCGGCGGCTCTGGCCGAACGCGACAGGCGTATAGAACGGCTCGAGCAGGAGATCGCGCGCTTGCGCTCGGGTGCAACAGCCAGGGAATAAAAACTGCCGGTGCCGTTCAGTTTCCGCCCGCGGCGTCGGCCAGCGTGACGCTGTTGGGCGGTTGCTTCACCGGCATGATGCCACGCGCCAGCGCCAGCAGGTATTTGCTGTATTCGGTGAACAGCACGCGCAGCGCTTCCGGCTTGGTCAGCCAGCCGCCATTCCCAAGGTTGGTGTTGACCACCGGATAGGGTTCAAGCCTGGCGCCGTGCAGCAGCCGTCCCATTTCCAGCAGGCTGCGCGGCATGTGATAATTGTTGGTGACGAGGATGACGGTGCCGTAGGCGTGGTCCTCGACCCATTTGGCGCTTTCCTCGGCATTGCCGATCGTGTCGAGCGCGGCGCGGTCGATGTCGACGCAGCAGGAAAACAGCCTCTTGTCGCCGCCGGTCGCGGCCTGAAGCTGGCGGCGGCTGGCGGAGGGATGGACGCCGCTGATCAGCAGCCGCTCGCCCTTGCCTGACGCAAGCAGCCCCATTGCGGCGTCGAGGCGCGACTGACCGCCGGTCAGCACGATGATAGCGTCGGCCCTTGCCGGATTGGCGGGCGTCGTCAGACGGCTGACGGTATTGGCGAACCAGCCGAAGCCGGCGACAAACAACGCCACAAGACCGAGCAGAAGGAGAGCCGAGAGGCGTAAGGAGCGGGCTGCCAGCAGCCGCCCGTGTTTGGCGAACTGATCCGGCTTGGCAAATTCATCAGGCCCGGCGAATTCATGCGGACGCGCAACCAGCACTGGCATGCACCCAGCGGTATCGGTCGAGTCCCGAACGTCCATCATGAAATGGTTAACCCCGAAATACGGCCTTTGGTAGGAAAAAAATGCAATTTTCGTGACGATGCGTTTTCATCCGTGATCGATCTTTCCTTTAGCCGGCGTCCGGCTGGCGAATGTCGATGTCGCTGAGATAGGTAACCACGGTGAAATGGGAGGTTGCCGCGGTCAGCGCGCCGATCACCAGCACCATGACAGCGACCCCGAGATAACCCGCCGAGCCGATGGCGAAATTGCCGAACAGGGCGGTCGCCTGGTCGGCCTGCGGCGTTGCCATGTTGCGTGACGACCACCAGGAGAAGACGATGAAGACGAGGATTGCCGCGGCGCCGCCCGCCGCGGCGCCCTTCATGCCGGTGACCAGAAAATGCCGGCGGAATTCGCGCGCGATGAAGCGCGCCTCGGCGCCGACGAAATGCAGCACCTCGATGATGTGGCCGTTGCCGGCCATGGCGCCGCGCGTCGCGAACACCACGGTCAGCACCGTCGCCGACAGCATCAGCGCCAGCACTGCGAGACCGATCGTTACCGTGGTGCGGGCCATGGTGACCAGCCGGTCGACCCAGGTGCGATGATCGTCGAGCGATGCACTCGGCAGCTTCGGCGTGATCGCCGCGCGCAGTGCGGCGAAATCGGGCGGACTGTTCTCGTCGATGGTGATGATGATCAGGCGCGGCACCGGCAGCTCATCGATGTTCAGGCCCGAGCCCAACCAAGGCTCGAGCAGCCGGGCCGTTGCTTCGCGGTCGACGATCCTGGCGCTTTTCACGCCAGGGAATTCGCCGGCGATCTGCGAGGCCAGCGCAAGCGCGGCCTCCATGTCGAGGCCGTCGACCGGCTTGATCTGGATGGTCGCCTCGCGCGAGATCTGGTTCTCCCAGACCGAGGCGGTGTCACGCACCAGCGTGACTGCGCCAAACGTCAGGCAGGACAGAAACGTCATGATGGCGATGACCAGCACCAGCGCCCGGCCGGCGATGTTCTGCGCCGGCACGATCGGCGCCATCTTGCGCTGGACGCGGGGCTTGGCCGCTGCGGCGTCGTGACCCTCGAAATGTTCGACGGAGAGCTCAGTCATAGATGTCCAGCCTTCCGCCGGCCAGGATCATGCGCCGTGCGTCGACCTGTTCCATCAGGCCGAGGTCGTGCGTGGCGATCACCACGGCAGTGCCCAGCCGGTTGAGCTCGATGAACAGCCGCAGCAAGCGTCGTGCCAGCGGTGGATCGACATTGCCGGTCGGCTCATCGGCGAGCAGGATCTCGGGCTGCTCGATCAACGCACGGGCGATCGCGGCGCGCTGCTTCTCGCCGCCAGACAGCACCGGCGGCAGCACATGCATGCGTTCGCCGAGGCCGACCCATTTCAGCAGCTCGGTGACGTCGGTGCGGTAGGTCGCCTCCTCGCGGCCGCGCACGCGCAGCGGCAATGCCACGTTCTCGTAGGTGGTCATATGGTCGAGCAGGCGAAAATCCTGGAACACCACCCCGATGCGGCGCCTCAGATGCGGCAATTCGGTGCGCGAGATGCGCGAGCGGTCCTTGCCGAAGATGGTGATCAGGCCGCGCGTCGGCTTCAGCGACATGAACAAAAGCCGCAGCAACGTCGTCTTGCCGGCGCCTGAAGGTCCGCTCAGGAACTGAAAGGAGCGCTCCGGAATGTGCAAGGAGATGTCGCGGAGGATCTCCGGACCCATGCCATAGCGGAGGCCGACATTTTCGAAGCGGATCACTTTCGACGACCTGAAATTCTCGGCGGCAAGATGCCAGCCCTTTCTGTGGAAAGACCATCGGCCGGCATGGTTAACCGACGGTTAATTTGGGGGCTTTTCAAACGAGTCACAGGGGTTCCGGTGGGGAAGCGTTAACCATTTCCGTTTACCCAAAGAAACGAACAGCGAACAGGTGCCGTAGTGTTGGGCCACGATGGCTGAGGATCGAACCGCGCGCCCGGTTTCCGGCGAAATCATGACCGATCCGGCCGCCGAGCCGGAACGCATCATGCGCGACGTGACCGCCGACGTCATCGATGCCGATTATGAGGTGCTGCCCCGCCATTTTACGCGTCCAGACTTTACACCGCCGCCTGCGCGCATGATTTCTACGCCTTCGATCGAAGGCATGGACATGTTGCGCAAGCTCGAAACCGCCGTCGAACGGCCGTTGTGGGTGCACGGTGGGCCGATCTTCTGGATTGCCGGCGTCGGTGCCGCCTTGGCCGCCTTCTGGATTTCGGGCGGCCATGCGCTGGTTCGTTAGAACGGCGCCAGAAAATCAACAGGTCACCAGATAAACGATTTGCGACGCGCAGGGGACGGTTCGCGGGCGCCCTGCCAAAGATTTGGCCTTGCCAGACGGCTCGACATGCCTAGAAACGGGGTTGAAGACCGTTTTCGGTCAGCTTCGCCTACAAGGCGATCATTTCTGGAAAGGCGGCCAATGCCAGTTGTGCGCGGCAAGGACATCGAAGTCCTGTTTTCGGCGTCCGCCATCGCGCGGCGGAATCTGGAACTTGCCAAGGAGATCGCCGGGCACGACTACCACGACCTTCTGGTAATCTCGGTGCTGAAGGGATCATTCATCTTCGCCGCCGATCTTATCCGTGCCATGCACGATGTCGGCCTGTCGCCGGAGGTCGAGTTCATCTTCATCTCGAGCTATGGCGCCGGGACAACCAGCGGTGAGGTGAGGGTGCTGCGCGACATCGACAACGAGGTCGCCGGCCGCGATGTGCTTCTCATCGACGACATTCTCGAATCCGGCAAGACGCTGAGCTTCACCCGCGACCTCATGCTGTCGCGCGGCGCGAGGAGCTGTGCCATCGCCGTGCTGCTCGACAAGCGCATGCGCCGCCAAACCACGCTCAACGCCGACTATGTCGGCTTCGACTGCCCCGATTATTTCGTCGTCGGTTATGGCATGGACGTCGCCCACGCGTTTCGCGAATTGCCGTTCGTCGGCATGGTCAAGGGCGACGCTTGAGGCCTTTTTGATAATTCTACTCCGGCGGCCACCTGACGCAGTGTTCTGCGCTTCCTGCAGCGCAGCGCGTCCTTTGGACGCGCAAAGGACGCTGTAGCACTTTTGATTTTGCGCATGATGCTTTCCGAAATCGAAACCGAGTTCGGGATCAAGCGCGAAGCTCCCGGACTCGAACGTCCGCTCCGCTCCGGTTCTCGAAAACCACGCCATCTGACTCGCCGGAGCGAATTCTGAAAAGGCCTCATCGACACTCAGCGCCTTCAGGAAACATCAACTTTTCCTCGCCAAATATCCTGCCCATGGCAAAGCTCTTGATCGTCGAGGACGATGAATCCGTCCGCACCCTCGCCGCCCGTGCGCTCGAACGCGCCGGGCATAATGTCACTATTGCCGCCGACGGCGCGCACGGTCTTTCTCTGATCCGGGCGGCGCAAGGGGGCTACGACCTTGTGCTGTCCGACATCCGCATGCCGGAGATGGACGGCATCGAGATGGCCAAGGCGGCAGCGGCGCTGTTCCCGGCGATGAAGATCATGCTGATGACCGGCTTTGCCGATCAGCGCGAGCGCGCCGAGGAATTGGACGGCGTTATTCTCGATGTCGTGCAAAAGCCGTTCACGCTGGCTGAAATTCGCGCCCGCGTCGAACAGGCGCTCGCCTGTTTCGCCTAAAGCCCAAGGCCGACCGCCTTCACGCAGGGTCGCAGGTCGCAGCGATGGCTGGCGCGCCGCTCCGGCGCCGGCTGGCATTGAGCGCAAACAGGCCGGCGCCGATGATGAGCGCTGCGCCGGCCGCCGTCGCCGGTCGCGGCACTTCGGCAAAGAACAGAAAACCCCATAGCGGCGACCAGATGATACCGGTGTATTCGAAGGTGGCGACGCTGTTGGCGGGCGCCAACCGGTAGGCCTGCGACAACAGGATCATGCCGGCCGAGGCAACGAAGCCGCATGCCCCCATCTTCAGCAGATCCGACGTCGTCGGCCAGACCCATGGCCGGACGAGGAATTCGAGGCTCGGATGCACGGCATGGTCGATGTCTGCCAGCCAAAACAGCCCCGCCACCAGGGCAGCACCGGCCAGATAGGCGCCGTTCTGGTAAAACGCCATGACGGTCGAGGATTCGGTGTCGCCGATCTTGCGTGCCATCAGCTGCGAAAAACCGTAGAGCAGAGCCGAGCCTAGCGACAGCAGCGCCGCCCAGTCGAACACGCCGGCACCCGGGCGCGCCATCACCAGCACGCCGAGCATGCCGACCAGGACGGTGGCGAGCGCCTGCCAGGACACGCGTTCGCCGAGATAGGGGCCGGCCAGCGCCATGATGAACAGTGGCGCCATGAAATAGAGCGCCACCGCGTCGGCCAGCGGCAGGGCGGCGATTGCTAGATAGTAGGCCGTGTAGGAGGTGAACTGGATGAAGGCGCGCATCGTCAGCATGCCGAACCGCCTCGACAGGATCGCCTGCAATCCGACGTCGGCGTGGACGAGGAAAACCAGGATCGGCAGGGCTACGATCGAGCGGATCGCCATCACCTCGGTGACGGGATAGCGGCTCGACACCGCCTTGACCAGCGGGTCCTGCAGTGAAAAGACCAGCACGCCGAGACAGAGGCTGAGGATGCCGAGCACAAGCCGATTCTGCATGGGCGCTCCGGTCTCCTGCGCGCCGGCCGGAAGCAGGCCTGCATCCGGGTAAAAAGAACCCGCCACCGTTTCGGGCAGCGGGTACGAGTGAGGACTTTGATTGGTCCGCGGCCGATTTCGCGGCCGCATATCCAATGGGTGAGGCGACTATCGTCCGCCGTTTGACATGTTGCAAACGAATTGGAATGATGCCAGCAATCAGATTTTCTTATGGCGGGCACATGCGACCCAATCTCGACAGCGACCTCTTGCGCACCTTCGTCGCGATCGCCGACACCGGCAATTTCACCAAGGCGGCGGAGCGGGCCGGCCGCACCCAGTCGGCGGTCTCGATGCAGATGAAGAAGCTCGAAAGCATGGTCGGCGACAGCCTGTTCGAGCGCGGCTCGCGTGGTGTGGCGCTGACGCGGCGCGGCGGCGAGCTCATCGCCAACGCCAGGCGCATCGTTTCGCTGCTCGACGAGACGGCGGCATCGATGGTCGCGGCGCCGCTTGGCGGGCCGGTGCGCATCGGTATCCCGGAGGAATATGGCCACGCGATCCTGTCGCGCGCGCTCGGTGCCTTTGCCAAGCGCCATCCTCAGGTCGACATCACCGTCCGCTACGCGCATTCCGGTGCGCAGATCGCGGCGCTCGCCGCCGGCGAGCTCGATCTGGCGGTGGTGTTCGAATGGCAGGATCTCTCGGGCGGTGAGGTGCTGATGCATGATCCGACCGTATGGGTGACGTCGGAGCTGCATCACATGCATGAGGACCGGCCGGTGCCGATCGCGCTCTACAACCGCGCCGGCTGGTGCAAGGATTTCGCGATAAAGTCGCTGGAACAGCGCGGTCTCGCCTATCGTGTCGCCTACACCAGCGATACCAATGGCGGCCTGCGGCTCGCCGTCACCTCCGGGCTGGCGATTGCGCCGATCTCGCGCAGCAACATTCCGGCCGGCTGCCGCGAACTTACGGCCGCCGACGGCTTCGGCGACATCGATTCCTCGAACGTAGTGCTGCGGCGCAATCCGAACGCTTCCGGCGAGGCGATCGACGGCATGGAAGAGGCGATCCGCGAGGCGTTCACCAACCGTTAAACACGTCGCTCGGTCCGGCGATAGCTGCCACCACGGAGGACCGCGCACGGCGATCTTCCAAAAATGTAGAGTGCAGCCTTACTTCAGCTCCAGCAACCGCTCCAGATAGCTGCGCTCGATATCGGGGCTGAGCGCGTTGCCGAGCCGCTTGCGGATTGCCTCGAGGATCTGGCGCGCGCGCTGCACGTCGATCTCGTCAGGCACTCTCACCGAACTTCCGTCATCGGGACCCTCGCTGGTGCGGGGCCGCCCGAGCGGGTCACGGTCGGCATTCTGCTGGCGTCCGCCCTGCCCGTTGCCGCCCTGGTCGCCTTGCATCGCTTGCAATTGCTTCATCATATCCTTGGCGCCCCTGCGCAAGGCTTCCAATGCGCGGCCCTGGTGGCCGACGGCTTGGTCGCCCTCGCCCTCGCCGAGCGCCTGTTCGGCATTGCCCATGGATTTGCCGGCTTCGCCAAACCCCTCATTGGGGTCGAGGCCCATGCCTTCGAGGCCCTTCCTCAATTGATCGAGCTCGCTCTGCAGCTTGCCCTGGCCTTCCTGCAATTGCTTCAGCGCATCGGCAAATTCCTGCGGCGTCATCGGCTTCGGCCGGCCGAGCGGATCGCGGTCGTCGCCCGGGCTGGGCTTGCCCTCTTCGCCCATCGGGCCTTGCTCACCGTTCTCGCCGAGTTGCTCGTCGCGGTTCTGCCCGCGCTGTTGCTGGCCGCGCTGCATCTGGTCCATACGGAAGGTGTCGTTCATCATCTCCTGCTGGCGCCGCATGATCTCGCCCAGCTTGTCCATCTGCTGGCGCATCTCGCTGTCCTGCTGGCCGCCTTGCTGCTGGCGGCCTGCCTGCAGATTGTTCATCATGTCCTGCAGCTCCGACAGCAATTGCTGCGCCTGGTCGCGATTGCCGGATTTCGCCAGGTTCTCGATTTGGTCCATCATGCGGTCGATGTCGCTCTGGCGCAGTTCCTGGCCGTTTTGCTGCATCTGTGGCGCATTCGGATTCTGCTGCGCCCGCGCCGCGAATTCCTGCAGGAACTGGTTCATCGCCTCGCGCAGTTCCTTCATCGCCTTCTCGATCTCTTGGTCGCTAGCGCCGTTCTTGATCGCATCCTGCAGCGCCTGCTGCGCCTGGCGCAGCCGCTTCTCGGCCGCCGACAGATTGCCTTCCTCGATGCCGAGCGCGATCTCCCAGAGGTAAGCGACCTCGTCGCGCAACTGGTCGTCGCTGTCGGCCATCTTCAGCCGGGTGCGGGCGCTCATGATGGCGAGGTAGTGCGCCATATTGTCGAACGTGTCTTCGGGCCTGAGCGTGATCGCATCCATCAGGTCGAGGACGCGGTCCTTGGCATAGGCGTCGAGCGCCAGCATGCGGCGCTGCTCGACCACGGCCCGCGCCAAGGGATTGGAGAATGGCCGCTCCGGCATCACCAGCGTCTTGGTTTCGCTGGTCGCCGTGTGTCCGGCGCCGTCGGTGGCGACAAGCGACAGCTTGACGTTGCCACCGGCCCAGACATGGTCGGTCAGATCCTTCGTCGTTTTGGCGGCATTGGCCTTGCCGCCGCGGCGCGGCAACGTCAGCGGCATATCCGGCGGGCCATAGAGCGGATGCGCGTTGGGCACCTGCGGATCGGCCAATGCGAAAACCGCCTTGGCGGAGGCCGCGCCATAGTCGTCGTCGATCTGGTAGTTGAGCTCGAAGGCGCCGTTGACGGCGCGTTTCGGCTCACCGACAAAGCGAATCTGCGGCGGCTTGTCGGGGATTATGGCGAAGGCCCAGCGGCCGAGCTCGCCGTCGCCGGATTGCAGCGTCAGCATGCCGTCGGCCGTCAACTTGCCGCTGAACTGGCGCACGGTGGAAGGCGTTGCAGTATTTGCCTCTGGCTTGGCTTGCGGCCCGGTCGGATCGATGGCGCGGGTGTTGCCGCCGGCGTCGGCGTAGCTCAGCGTTTCCTCGCCCGAACCGCCCGTGACGCGCAGCGACACGTCGCTGCCCTCCGGAACGGTGAAGGTCGGCGCCGCTTGATTGGCATTGTTGGCAAGGACAGGGGCGTTGAGGAATACTGGTGGCCTGCCGGTATAGGCCGGTGGCGTCACCCAGGCATCAATGCGCGGCGGCACGACGTCGCGCGCGGCACGGGCAACAAACCCGTCACTCAGCTTGCCGCCCGACGGCCCGAAGGAGAAGGCAAAGGCGGTGACCAACAAAAGCGCCGCAACGGCGCGCAACGCCCACGGGTCATGCTCGGGGACGCGCGTGCGCGGCACGTCGCCGCCAAGCTCGCCCAGCCGGTCCGCCATGCGCCGCTGATGCTCGCGCCACAGGGCTCGCGAAAAAATGCTTTCCTTGCCGCTCGGGCGATCGGTCTGGACCTGCACCGGGCTGTGCAGCAACCGGTTGGCCGCCTCGATGCGGCGGTCGACTTCGGCACTGGATGGCGTGCGGAAGAAACGCAATGGATAGAGTGCGGCAAGCGCTGCGACGCCGAATGCCGTGATGAGACCGAATCGCACTAAATCGGGCAAAAGCGGGAACAGACCGAGCCACGAGATACTGAGAAACAGGCTGGCGACGATGATCAGCGGCAGCAGCAACGGCCAGCCGCGCTCGACGATTATCGAGACCTGCGTCGCCAGCCGGCTCAAGGCAAGGCGCCCGGCCAGGCTGCGATCGCTGGTAAAGACGGGTCGTTGCGTCATCGGCCCTTCCTGGCCGGGCGGGATAGCCCGGACCTCACGAGTCTATCGCATGGGCCCGAAAAGTCGATTTTCGGGAAGCACGATGCGAAGACCCAAAATCTTAGCGCATACGTCGTGCATTCAGGCGGCTGCACGTCGCCCTAAGGATACCAACAAACACGGCGAAGGCGAGGCGGTTCCCCAAAACGTGAACAATAATGCCCCGGATATTGTCAAAATTTCGCTGGATTGGCGTTTGCGCCGCAGACCAGAACGGCAACGCGCTCGCCCACAGCCGGCCTGTAGCGGCCGGACAGGAGCGCCGCGAAGGCCGCCGCACCGCCCGGCTCGGAGATGATTCGCACCCGGTCCCACAGCGCCGCCTGGGCGGCGATAATGTCGTCGTCGCCGACGAGGATCGAGCGCTCGACGAACGCCTCGGCGATAGGAAACATCATTTCGCCGACACGCTTCGGCGCGAGCGAATCGGCGGCGATGCCCTCGGTCGGGGCATCGACAGGCCGGCCCGCCTCGAAAGCGCGGTGTAGCGTCGGCGCACCCTCTGGCTCGACGGCAATGATCCTGATGCGGCCGGAAAACCAAGCGGCGATGCCGCCGATCAAGCCGCCGCCGCCGACAGCGACCAGCAGCGTGTCGAGCTTCGGCAGGTCGGCCTCGATCTCGAGGCCCAGCGTGCCTTGCCCGACCAGCGTCTCCTCCTGGTTGAAGGCGTGGATCTGCAGCGCGCCGGATTTTTCGGCGAAGCTCTCGCTGGCGGCCAGCGCCTCGGCATAACGGGCGCCGCCGACGATCAGCTCGGCGCCGTAGCCGCGGATGCGGCCCAGCTTGGCCGGCGGGCTCACTTCGGGAACAAAGATGGTCGCCTTATGGCCGAGCCGCATGGCGGCATAGGCGACCGCGGCGCCGTGGTTGCCGCCCGATGCGGCGACGACGCCAACTGCGGGAACCGGCCGTTCGAGGAGATTGGTGAACGCGCCACGCGCCTTGAACGAGCCGGAATGCTGCAGGCATTCGAGCTTCAGGTCGACAGGCAGAGGCGGGCGGCCGAAATCGGCCATGTCGACGCGCAGCACCGGCGTGTGGCGCACGAAGGGCCGGATGCGGGGTTCCATCGCCGCAATGCGCTCGCGGGTGATCGTGTGGCCATGCAGCATGCTTCACTCCCAGAGTTGACATTACTTAGTAACTTGGCAAAGTGCCTAAATGCAAGAGGTCGACGTCTTCAAAGCGATTGCCAGCGAGCGCAGACTGCAGATCCTCGATTGGCTCAAGGACCCGCGCGCGCATTTTCCGCCGCAGGCGGACGGTGATCTGGTCGAGGACGGGGTCTGCGCGCTGCTGATCGCGGAAAAGCTGGGGATCACGCAGGCGACGCTCAGCGAGCATATGCGCGTGCTCACCCAGGCAGGGCTTTTGCGCAGCAAGCGTATCAAGCAGTGGATATTCTATCGCCGGAACGAGGACAGGATCGCCGAGGCCAGGGTGCTCATTCAGCACCGGCTGTAGCGCTGCAAGGTATCTCTCAGGTCAACCAATCAGGCACCGAATCCAGCCCGATCAATTCGTCATAGGTCTGGCGCGGGCGCACGATGTGGAAGCGGTCGCCGTCGACCAGCACTTCCGGCACCAGCGGCCTGGTGTTGTAGGTGCCGGCCTGGACGGCGCCATAGGCGCCGGCGGTGGCGACAGCGATCAGGTCGCCGGCTTTCAGCCTGGGCAGGTCACGGTCGAGCCCGAGATAGTCGCCGGTCTCGCAGACCGGGCCGACGACGTCGACCTTCATGCGCGGTGCCGCGACCGGCTGCTGCACCACCGGCCTGATGTCGTGGAAGGCGTCGTAAAGGGTCGGCCGGATCAGATCGTTCATCGCGGCGTCGACGACGAGGAAGTTCTTGGCGTCGCCCTCTTTCACGAAGATGACCTCCGAGACCAGGATTCCGGCATTGCCGACGATCAGCCGGCCCGGCTCGAACATCACTTTCAGCCCGAGCTTGGCGACATGCTTCCTGACGATCTGGGCATAGGCTTCGGGCAAAGGCGGCGGGTTGTTGTCGACGCGGTAGGGAATGCCGAGGCCACCACCGACATCGATATGCTCAATGGCATGCCCGTCGGCACGCAACGCGCCGACCAGTTCCACCAGCAGCGCGAAGGCGTCGTCGAAGGGCTGCAATTCGGTGATCTGGCTGCCGATATGGGTATCTATGCCGGTGATCCTGATGCCCGGCAACTCAGCCGCGCGGGCATAAACCTTCCGCGCCTGCTGCCAGGGAATGCCGAACTTGTTCTCGGCCTTCCCAGTCGAAATCTTCTTGTGCGTCCTGGCGTCGACATCCGGGTTGATGCGCAGCGAGATCGGCGCGATCTTGCCCAGCGCGGTGGCGCGGGCCGACAGCAGCTCCAGCTCCGGTTCGGATTCGACGTTGAAACAGAGAATGCCGGCCGAGAGCGCAAAATCCATTTCGCGCGCGGTCTTGCCGACGCCTGAAAACAGGATCTTGCTTGCCGGAATGCCGGCGGCCAAAGCGCGGCGCAGTTCGCCTTCCGAGACCACGTCGGCGCCGGCGCCGAGCCTTGCCAGCACCTTCAACACAGCCTGGTTGGAATTCGCCTTCATGGCATAGCAGACGAGGGCGTCGAGCCCGGCAAAAGCTTCGGCAAAGACGCGAAAATGCCTGGTCAGCGTCGCCGTCGAATAGCAATAAAACGGCGTGCCGACACTGGCGGCGATATCTGATATTGCCACGTCCTCGGCATGCAGTACGCCGTCGCGGTAGTCGAAATGGTTCACGAGATCGGTCCGAAAATCAGAGCAGCGGGTCGAGGATGAATTTCTTGTCCTCGACAGGTTTTTCCGGCTCCGGCGGCAAAGGTTGCTTGGCCTTCTCGGCGTCCTTGCGCGCCTGCACGGCTGCCGCGTAGGGCGTATCGAGCGCAGCCTTCCTGCCGCAGGCCGCAACGGTCGCCATCGCCGCTAGCAGCGTCAGCGTCACCAAAATCCTGCTTCCGGTCATCGCGTCATCCGTCCGAAACTGTTGCCCGCAGCGCTTCTAGCCGAGTTTTGCGGCCATTGCACCCCGCGTCTTACGCCTTGGCGAGCCGCTTTTTCCAGTAGCGGATCTGCTTGCGCACCTCGGACGGCGCGGTGCCGCCGAAGCTTGTGCGGCTCTTTACAGAATTCTGCACGGCCAGAACCGAAAACACGTCTGCGCTGATACCGAGGTGAATGGACTGCAAATCCTGCAGCGAAAGCCTGTCGAGCCCGACCTTCTTGTCCTCGGCCAGCGCCACCGCCCGGCCAGTGATATGGTGCGCCTCGCGGAACGGCAGGCCGAGCGTGCGTACCAGCCAGTCGGCGAGGTCGGTCGCAGTCGAATAGCCGGCGCCCGCCGCCTTTTTCATCGCGGCAGTGTTCACCGTCATGTCGCGCATCATGCCGGTCATCGCCGCCAGCATCAGGTCGAGCGTCTCTGCCGCGTCGAAGACGGATTCCTTGTCTTCCTGCATGTCCTTGCCATAGGTCAGCGGCATGCCCTTCATTACCGTCAGCAGGCCGACCAGATGGCCGGTGACACGGCCGGTCTTGCCGCGCACCAGTTCGGCGGCGTCGGGGTTCTTCTTCTGCGGCATGATCGACGAACCCGTCGAGAAGCTATCCGACAGCCTGACGAAACCGAATTGCGGCGTCGACCAGATGATGATCTCTTCGGCCAGCCGCGACAGATGTGTCGCGCAGATCGCCGCCAGCCCCAAGAATTCCAGCGCGAAATCGCGGTCCGAAACGCTGTCGAGCGAATTGCGCATCGGTTCGCGAAAACCAAGCGCCGTTGCCGTCTGGTGCCGGTCGATCGGAAAGCTGGTGCCGGCGAGGGCGGCCGCACCGAGCGGGCTTTCGTCCATCCGCTCGATCGCGTCGCGGGCGCGCGACAGGTCGCGCGCAAACATCTCGACATAGGCCATGCAGTGGTGGCCGAAGGTCACCGGCTGCGCCGCTTGCATGTGGGTGAAGCCCGGCATCACCGTTGCCGCATGCTCCTCGGCCCGGGCGAGGAACGCTGTGATCAGGCCTTTCAGCGCCTCGGCGACACGAAAGCACTCGTCTTTGACCCAGAGCCTGAGGTCGACCGCCACCTGGTCGTTGCGCGAGCGGGCAGTGTGCAGGCGGCCGGCGGCGGGGCCGATCAAATCGGCGAGGCGGGCCTCGACATTCATGTGGATGTCTTCCAGCCTGGTCGAGAACTCGAATGTGCCGGCCCCGATCTCTGCCAGGATCGTGTTCAGCCCGTGACTGATTTTTTCTTGATCGGCCGCCGAAATAATGCCCGTTTGCGCCAGCATCTCGCTATGGGCGATCGAGCCGCGAATGTCCTGGGCATAGAGTTTGCGGTCGAACGAGATCGACGCGTTGATCGCTTCCATGATTGCGGCCGGACCCGAGGCAAAACGTCCGCCCCACATCTGGTTGCTGGCCTTCTTGTCGCTCATCGCTATAACCCGTGCTCCGGAGCAGTTTTTGAAAAATGGCAGACGGCAATAGATTTTTCCCGGCTTTGCGTCTCATCCTCGCCGCTTTGGTTGCGGGCGTGCTGGCCGGCGCGGTCGCGGTATATGTCAGGGAAAGCGGTTCTGGCAACAACGCGCCCGCGCAAGTGGCCGCCGGCGGCGGCAAGGACGACGTCGCCTGCGCCGCCAGGACCGACCATGCCAAGAAGATCGCCGCGGCCGCTACCGGTCAAGTCGCCGCGCTTTTGCCGGCGGATCCGCCGCAATCGCTGAAAAGCCTCGCCTTCAACGGCCCCGACGGCAAGCCGACGACGATCGCCGATCATGCCGGCAAGACGGTGCTGCTCAATCTGTGGGCAACATGGTGCGCACCTTGCCGCGCCGAAATGCCGGCGCTCGATGCACTGCAGAAGGAGATGGGCAGCGACGCGTTTCAGGTTGTTGCAGTCAACGTCGATGCCGGCGACGATACCAAGCCGAAGAAGTTCCTCGAGGACACCGGCGTCAAGGCGCTCGGCTATTATCGCGATGCCACCATGGCGCTGTTCAACGACGTCAAGACGCGCGGCCTGGCGCTCGGTCTGCCGGTCACCATGCTGATCGATGGGCAAGGCTGCCTGATCGCCCATATGAACGGCCCGGCCGAATGGTCGGGGCCGGATGCCAAGCGTCTGGTCGAGGCAGCGCTTCAGCCGGGATAGGCTCAGACCGTGCGCAGGCGCGGCTTGAGCACGGCGATGCTTGCGCCGCGCCGGCTGGCGGTGCGGACTGCCGGAGCCGTGACGCCCGTCAACTCGCCGAATGTCTCGATCGGAGCCGGTTTGCCGAGGTAATAGCCTTGCCCGATCTCGCAAGCCTCGGCGTCAAGGAACTGCAATTCGCCCGGCGTCTCGATGCCCTCCGCCAGGACCGGCAGGCCGAGACCGCGTCCAAGCCCCAGCACGGCGCGGACGATCGCCGCGAACTGGCCGTTCTTGTCGACCGATTTGATGAACGACCCGTCGATCTTGATCTTGTCGAAGGGAAAGGCGCTAAGGTTGGACAGCGAAGAATAGCCGGTGCCAAAATCGTCCATCGCCACATGCACGCCAAGCGCCTTGACCTGCCTCAAGGTTGCCAATGCGCGGGGCATGTCCTTCACCAGGGCCGTTTCGGTGATCTCCAGTTCGAGCCTGCCGGGTGCGAGGCCGGATCTCGACAGTGCGTCGTGCACCTTGCGGCTGAAGTTCGGATTGTGAAGCTGCACGGCGGAGACGTTGACGGCGACCATCAGCGGATTCGTCCAGCGAACAGCATCGTTACAAGCCGTCATCAGCACCCAGTCGCCGATCTGCGCGATGGCGCCACTGTCCTCGGCCACGGGGACGAAAACGGCCGGGGAAATGTCGCCCCGCTCCGGATGCTGCCAACGGACCAGGGCTTCGAAGCCGATCATCTTGCCGCTGCGGATTTCCTTCTGCGGCTGGTAGACGAGGTGGAACTCCTTGCGGGCGATCGCCTGGCGCAGTTCATGCTCCATCACGCGCTTGTCGCGGGCCGCGGTGCCCATGGCTATCTCGAAAAAACGATAGGTGTCCCTGCCCTCGGTCTTGGCGCGATGGAGTGCCGTGTCGGCATGGCCGATCAGGCCGGCCTGATCTTCGGCATCCAGCGGAAAGAAGGCGATGCCGATGCTGGCCGAAACAAGGCCGGAGCCGACTGAAACCCTGTTTTCCTCCCGGATCGCCGCCAGCAAGTCCTCGGCTATGCGGCCTGCGGCCAGGGGGTCGGGGAGGTTCGGAGCTAAGACGGCAAACTCGTCGCCGCCGAGACGCGCGAGCATCTGTCCGTGGCGCGGAATGCCGGAAATGCAGTGCGCCAGCTTCTGCAGCATGGCGTCACCGGCGCTGTGGCCGTAGAGGTCGTTGACTTGCTTGAATCGGTCGAGGTCAAGCAGCAGGAGCGCCAGATATCCATCCTTGCTGCCACGCTCCATCGAAGCGATTTCTGCTTCGAGCCGGGAAGAAAAGCTCCGCCGATTGGCAAGCCCGGTAAGTGGATCGAAATGCGCGAGACGGAGGATCTCTTCTTCCGCCTTCTTGCGCTCACGGATGTCGCGAACGGCAAGCACCGTATGAGGCCTGCCGCAGTAGGCGATCTTCCTGGCGATCAGCTCGACAGGAATTCTCGTGCCGTCGCTGCCCCTCAATTTCGTTTCTTGTGCCTGTTCGCCGAAGCCGGATACATCGGCTGCGCTCTGTCCATCGAACAGCTCGCCGAGTTGCATCGTGTTCAGGGTGGCTGTCGCCGTGCCCGTCAGTTTCGCCATGCTGTCATTGGCGCTGACTATGCGTGTGCCATCGCAAACGATCAGCCCTTCGACCGCGGCATTGGCGAGATCGTGCATGCGATCGGCCTCGAGCCTCTGCCGGCGAAAGCGCAGGTCGATCCACAGCGCGGCGCCTGACAGCACAAGGATTACCAGGCTGGCGACCGCTGCGGCAAAGGCCTGGGAAATGGGCTCGATGGAATGTTCGGATATTTCAATCGAGGAATCCGGAATGATCGACACCGCGCCCATCGCGATGAAATGCAAGCTGCAAATCGCCAGCGTCAAAAGCGCGGCGCCGCCAAGTGTTGCGAGCGCGGACGGGCGGCGCAAGACGACAAGGAGCGCCATTGCCGCGAGCGTCCCGCCGGCCAGAAGCGATATCGCGACAAGGAGCAGGTTCCATACGATCCGGCCCTCGACCTCGAACGCCGCCATGCCGATGTAGTGCATCGTCGCGATGGCACCACCGAGAATGGCACCGCCGACGAGGAAATGGTCGATGCCGCGGCGCAAGGTGGCAACCCACATCCCAAGCGCGGTCAGGATGACGGCGGCGGCAAGCGAAAAGGCGGATAATCCCGGATTATATGCGTTTGGTATTCCCGGCGTAAACGCAGTCATGGCGATGAAATGCGTCGCCCATATGCCGAACCCGGTCGAAGTTGCGGCGATCATTAGCCAGACAAGCCGGTTTCGGTTGGTCGATCGGCCGACGTGCTTAAGGAGATTTACTGCAGAGAAGCAAGAAATGCCGCAGACGAGGGCGGCAAGTGCGACCAGTCTCAGGTCGTGCTGACTTACAATACAATTATAGACCGTCAGCATCCTGGGTTCACTCGGTCTGCCAAATAACAGGGGAGGTGTGACTGATTAGCTCTTGGAGATTTTAACGAATGGTTAACCCGCGGGCCATGAGGCGGGCCTTTTCGGGGAAAACCGATGCGCTCCGCCGAGAAGGCGGTGATGTAGTTCCTGGCGACGCTTTCGGTAGCGAGCGCACTTTAGCCGGAAGCGATGTTCATTGACCCGCAACAAAACCGTTGTCCGATTGTCATCAGCGCCACATATTGGCTTTGCGAGAGTGCCCCTTTCGCCAATGACAAACGGGAGATGAAACATGAAGTTCTTCGGCTTCGCGGCCGGTGTTGCCGCCACCTTGACCCTGCTTTCCACCACCTCCGCCTTCGCCGTCACGCAGATCAGCTGGTGGCACGCCATGACCGGCGCCAACGCCGAGGTCGTCGCCAAGATCTCCAAGGATTTCAACGCCAGCCAGAGCGACTATGAGCTCGTTCCGGTGTTCAAGGGCACCTATCCGGAGACGCTGAATGCCGGCATCGCCGCTTTCCGCGCCGGCCAGGCGCCCGATATCCTCCAGGTGTTCGACGTCGGCACCGGCGTGATGATGGCGGCCGAGGGTGCGATCAAGCCGGCGGCCGATGTGCTGACCAGTGCCGGGATGACCTTTGACAAGAGCCAGTATCTGCCCGGCATCGTCGGCTATTATTCGAAGCCGGACGGCACCATGCTGTCGTTCCCTTACAACTCCTCGTCGCCGATCCTCTACTACAACAAGGACATTTTCCAGAAGGCGGGCCTCGACGTGAACAGCCCGCCCCAGACCTGGAACGAGGTGTGGGAAGCTGCCAGGAAGATCAAGACGAGCGGCGCCGCCCCTTGCGGCTATACCTCGACCTGGCTGACCTGGATCCATCTGGAGAATTTCGCGGCGTGGAATGACGTGCCTTGGGCCACTCAGCAGAACGGCCTGGCCGGCGGCGATGTCGAACTCAAGATCAATGCGCCGATTTTCGTCAACCACTTCCAGGCACTCGCGGACCTAGCCAAGGACGGCACGTTCAAGTATGGCGGGCGCACCTCCGAAGCCAAGCAGATATTCCTCGCTGGCGAATGCGGCATCTTCACCGAATCGTCGGGCGGCCTCGGCGATATCGTCAAGTCCGGCATGAACTATGGCATCGGCCAGCTTCCTTACGATAGCGACGCCAAGGGCGCACCACAGAACACCACGCCGGGCGGTGCCAGCCTGTGGGTGTTCGGCAACAAGTCGGACGAGGAATATAAGGGTGTTGCCGCCTTCTTTGCCTATCTGTCCAAGACCGATGTGCAGAAATATCTGCACCAGAAGTCGGGATACCTGCCTGTGACGCTCGCCGCGTATGAGGCGACCAAGAAATCAGGCTTCTATGACAAAAACCCCGGCCGCGAGACACCCATCCTGCAGATGACGGGCAAGGCGCCGACCGACAACTCGAAGGGCGTGCGCCTGCCGAATCTGCCGCAGGTGCGTGATATCCAGAATGAGGAGTTGGAGAAGCTGCTGGCCGGCCAGCAAACCGCCCAGCAGGCGCTCGACAATGCGGTCACACGCGGCAACGCCGCGATCAAGGAAGCGCTGGAGAACTGACGAGATTATCTCGGTTAAAGCGCGTCGCGTTTGAATGGCCACATGCGACGCGCTTTAAGCTCTTGTTCTTATGCATGTCGTTATCCCAAAATCGCTGCGCACTTTTGGGCGACATGCATTAGTCGGTTGGAATATCGCCCACGCGAGCTCGCGTGGGCGATACCTGGATAGCGAGGGAAATCAGCCTGTCTCCACGCGTCGTATTTCCCAACAAGATCCTGCCGTACCTGCTGGTGGCGCCACAACTCGCCATCACCCTGGTTTTCTTCTACTGGCCGGCCGGTCAGGCGCTTTACCAGTCGATGCTCAGACAAGACCCGTTCGGGCTAAAGAGCAGGTTTGTCTGGTTTGCCAATTTCCGGAAGGTGCTGGCCGATCCGGCCTACCTCAACTCGATCAAGGTCACCGTGGTGTTCTCGCTTGCGACCGCGATCGTTGCCATGGTTGTGGCCCTGCTGCTCGCGGTCATGGCCGAGAAGGCCGTGCGCGGCAAAGGCCTCTACCGCACACTGTTGATATGGCCTTATGCCGTCGCGCCGGCGATTGCCGGCATGCTGTGGCTTTTCTTGTTCAATCCTTCGATCGGCTCGTTGGCCTATTTGCTGAGAAGCCTCGGCATCGCATGGGACCCGCTGCTCAACGGCACCCACGCCATGATCCTGCTGGTGTCGGCGGCTGCCTGGAAGCAGATCAGTTACAATTTCCTGTTCTTCGTCGCCGGCCTGCAGGCGGTGCCGAAAACGCTGATCGAGGCGGCGGCCATGGATGGCGCCGGCGAGACCAAGCGCTTCTGGACCGTCGTCTTCCCGCTGCTTGCGCCGACAACCTTTTTCCTGCTGGTCGTCAACACCGTCTATGCCCTGTTCGACACGTTCGGCATCGTTCATGCCGTCACCGGGGGCGGCCCGGGCAAGACGACCGAGACGCTGGTCTACAAGGTCTACAATGACGGCTTCGTCAATCTGATCCTGGGTGACTCGGCGGCGCAGTCGGTCATCCTGATGGCCATCGTCATCGCCCTGACAGCTATCCAGTTCCGCTATGTGGAACGCAAAGTCCATTACGGCTGAGGGCAGCGATGATCGGCCAATCCCCGCTCCGCACCGTCATCGCCCATGCCGTGCTTATCCTTGGCATATTGATCGTGGTTTTTCCGATCTACTACACCTTCGTTGCCTCGACGCACACGCTGCAAACGATCCTCAGGCCGCCGCTGCCGCTGTTGCCCGGCGACCAGCTATGGAACAATTACAGCGAGGCGCTGTTCGGCGGCATCGGTCGTATCGGCGGTGTCAGCGTGGGCAGACTGCTCCTCAACACCACGATCATGGCGCTCGGCGTCGCGGTGGGAAAGATCTTCATCTCGATCCTGTCGGCCTACGCGATCGTGTTCTTCCGCTTTCCGCTGCGCATGACCTTCTTCTGGCTGATCTTCATCACCTTGATGCTTCCGGTCGAGGTGCGCATTCTGCCGACCTACAAGGTGATGGTCGATCTCGGCATGATCGACACCTATGCCGGCCTGATTATCCCGCTGATCGCCTCGGCCACCGCAACGCTGCTGTTTCGCCAGTTCTTCATGACCATCCCGGGCGAACTGGTCGAGGCGGCGCGTGTCGACGGTGCCGGTCCATGGCGCTTCTTTTTCGATATTCTGGTACCGCTGTCGCAGACAAACATCGCCGCGCTGTTCGTGATCCTCTTCATCTACGGCTGGACGCAGTATCTTTGGCCGCTGCTCGTCACCAACAGCAACGACATGAACACCATCGTCATCGCGCTGCGAAAGATGGTTTCCTTCGCCGATGCCGACACCCAATGGCACCTGGTCATGGTCACCGCGATGCTGGCCATCGTGCCGCCGATCCTGGTCGTGGTGCTGATGCAACGCTGGTTCGTGCGCGGCCTGGTCGAATCCGAAAAGTGAGAAGCCGATGGCGACCGTCGATCTGAAGGATGTCAAGAAGATCTATCCCGGCGGCGTCGAGGCCGTGAAGGGCGTTTCCATCGCCATTCCCGACAAGGAGCTTTGCGTGCTGGTCGGCCCGTCCGGCTGCGGCAAGTCCACGCTGCTGAGGATGATCGCCGGGCTCGAGACGATTTCGGTCGGTACAGTCGCCATCGACGGCAAGGTGGTCAACGCCATTGGCCCGACCGAGCGCGACATCGCCATGGTGTTCCAGAACTACGCGCTCTATCCGCATATGAAGGTCTACGACAACATGGCCTATGGTCTGCGCAACCGCGGCACGCCGAAGGACGAGATAGACAGCAGGGTGCGCTCGACCGCCAAGGTGCTGGGGCTTTCGGGGCTGCTCGACCGGCGCCCGCGCGAGCTTTCCGGCGGTCAGCGCCAGCGTGTCGCCATGGGCCGCGCCATCGTGCGCAACCCGAAAGTCTTCCTGTTCGACGAACCGCTGTCCAACCTCGATGCGAAATTGCGCGGGCAGATGCGCGTCGAGATCAAGAATTTGCAGCGCTCGCTTGGCGTCACCTCGGTTTATGTCACCCACGACCAACTTGAGGCGATGACGCTGGCCGACATCCTTGTCGTCATGAACTCCGGCCTGGTCGAGCAGATCGGCGCGCCGCTCGACGTGTACGAGAAGCCGGCCTCGACCTTCGTTGCTTCCTTCATCGGCGCGCCGCCGATGAATCTGCTGGCCCTCACGGGGGCCTCTCCAGGCTCGGTACTGACGGACGGGACGGTGATTGGCTCGGCGCCTGGACAAAGCAAGGCGGTGACACTCGGCTTTCGTCCGGAGGATGCCGATATCACCTTCACGGCAGAGGCGCCGGCCGGCGCGCTCGCGTTGCCGGCGACAGTGGAAGCAGTCGAGCCGGTCGGTGCCGAAAGCTTTCTCCACTGCGCGGCAGCCGGCAGCCGTATCGTCGTGCGCGTCTCAGGCCGCGCCAGCGCCAAGCCAGGCGACAAATTGCGCGTCGTGGCCAGGTCTGAAAAGCTGCACTGGTTCGATCATGCCGGTAAACGGGTCGATTGAGGTCGGCCTTGCGCAAAACCGTTCAGGCAAACACATGCGCCTTGCCCGACACGGTCAGCCGGACGATCTCGCCGATCGCCGGCGCGTCCATTCCCGGCTTGCGCAGGATCAACGGCGTGTTGCCGATGGCGGCGGCATCGGGCGGATCGGGGCTGTTCAAGAGACGCACCGCGATCGTGCACATCGAGCCGGCGAATTCGGATTCCGTCACCTCGCCGAACAGCATGTCCGGCGTGCCGGACATGCCTTCACGCGATGTCCGTTTCAGCAGCACCTGCTCCGGCCGTAGCATGATGCGCGCGACGTCGCGCCGCTCCGTGCTGTCGACGGCAATGCGGCCGAGCGGCGAGGTGGCAACGCCATCGGCGATCCTGGCCGGCAGGACGATGGCGTCACCGAGGAACTCGGCGATCATCCGGTCCTTCGGCTTGAAATAGAGCTCGCGCGGCGTGCCGACCTGCGAGAATTTGCCGTCGCGCATCACCGCGACCTGGCTGGCGAATGACAGCGCCTCGGCCTGATCATGGGTGACCAGGATGGTGGTGATGCCGGCCGTTTCGAGGAGCTCGGCCACGGCCTTGCGCATTGAGGCGCGCAAGCCGGTGTCGAGCGCCGAGAACGGCTCGTCGAGCAGCATCAGCCGCGGCTTCATGGCCATGGCGCGGGCGAGCGCGACGCGCTGCTGCTGGCCGCCGGAGAGTTCGTGCGGGCGGCGCTTCAGGATCCCTTTGTCCAGCCCGACGACATAGGCGAGCTCGGCGATGCGATCGCTCCGCTTTTCCTCGTGACGGCCCATGCCGAACCCGATATTGGCGGCGATGCTCAGATGCGGGAACAGAGCGCCGTCCTGCGCCACCAGCCCGATGCCGCGGCGATGCGCCGGCACGGCCGTGTCGCCATCGGCCAGCACCTCGCCATCGAGCACGATGCGGCCCTGGTCGGGCGCCTCGAAGCCGGCGATCAGCCGCAGCAAGGTGGTCTTGCCACAACCGGATGGCCCGACGATCGCCGTACGGCTGCCGCTGGCCACGCTGAGGTCGACGCCGGCAAGTGCTGCCACGGGGCCGTAGTGCTTGTGGATGCCGCTCAGCTCGAGAAAGCTCATCGCCCGGCCATCCGCTTCGACTGGACGTAGAGCAGCCAGGTCAAAGGCAGCGACATCGCCACCATGATCAAGGCATAAGGCGCCGCCGACGCATAGTCGATCTCGCCGCTATAGGACCAGAACGCCATGGCCAGCGTGCGGGTGCCGTTGGGCGCCAGCATCTGGGTTGCGGTCAACTCGTTCATGATGCCGAGCGCGACCAATGCCATGCCGGCCGCGGCGCCCGGCGCCGACAGGCGGATCGTCGTCGACCACAGTGCCTTGAGGGGCGACCGGCCGAGGTTGGAGGCGGCGCGTTCGAGCTCGACCGGCGCCTGTGCGATTGACGCCCTGAGGCTTATCAGGGCGCGCGGCAGGAACATCAGCGCATAGGCGACCAGGATCGTGAACAAGGTCTGGTAGAGCGGCATGGCGATACGCACGGTGATGGTGACCAGCGCCAGCGCGATGACGACGCCGGGCAACGCGCCGACGATATAGTTGCAGCCTTCCAGGACGCGTTGCAGCCGCCCCGGCGCGCGGATCGAAATCCACGCCATCGGCATTGCCGCGACGGTGGCGAGCAGCGCGCCTGCAATCGCCAGGAACAGTGTCTGACCAAGCGCCAGGCCGATCTCGTCGAGCCGCCAGATATCGGCGCCGCCGGCCATGAGCCAGCGACCGATAGTGACGAACGGCACCCCGAGCGCCAGCAGCGTGGTAACAGCGGGCAGCAGCAGGCAAGGAATGGTGGCGCGCCCAAGGCTCGTGCGCTGCTGGTGGCGCGCAGCACCCGAGCCGACGCGGGCATAGCGCTCCTCGCCGCGCACCAGCACCTCCAGCCCGAGCAGCACGAAGCAGCAGGTCACCAGTACGCCGGCCAGCATGTTGGCGGCGGGACCGTTGAAGGTCGACTGAAACTGGTCGACGATCGCGGTGGTGAATGTATCGAAGCGGATGAACACGTAGAGCCCGTATTCGGCCAGGAGATGCAGGCCGACCAGCAGGGAGCCACCGCAAATGGCGAGCCGGAGCTGCGGCAGCACGACACGCCTGAACACGCGCCACGGGCCGAGACCAAGGGCTGCCGCTGCATCTTCGAGAGCGGGATCGAGCCGGCGCAATGCCGCCGCCACCGGCAGATAAAGGAAGGGGAAATAGGCGATGACGGACACAAGCACGCCGGCCCACAGGCCGTGCAGTCTGGGCACCATGGTGATCCAGGCGTAACTGTGGACGAAGGCGGGAATGGCGAGCGGCGCCACCGACAGCCAGGCCCATAAGCGGGCACCCGGCAGATCGCTGCGCTCCGTCAGCCAAGCCAGCGCCACCGACAGCACGATCGAGATCGGCACCGCCAGCACCACCAGCAGGCTGGTGTTGACCAGAAGCTCGCCGACGCGCGGCCTGAACACCAGCGCCGCCACCGTTTCCCAGCCGGTCTGCACCGCCACCCAGACGATGAAGGCAAGCGGCAGCAGCGCGAAAAGCGAGACAAAGACGGCAGCCAACGCAATCCATGAGACCGACCAACGACGTGCCCGCACGCCCGTGGTGTCGGCCGGCAAGCCTGAAGGTGCGAGATCGATCGCAGACTGCATCAGATCAGACGTTGCGCCGGGTCCGCCCGGAGGCGGAAACGATCGGCGGCCGACAATGTGGCGAGCAGCTTGTGGTCATGGGCAAATGCCATTTTGAAAACAGAGCGCTCCCGCGGAAAGCGAATTCCCACAGGAGCGCAGTCGGTTGCCCTTTTAGGACGAACGCCGACTAAAGCAAGCCGGCCGCCGTCATCAGGTCGGTCACCTTTTTCGAGTTCAGCGCCGTCGGGTCGACTTTCGGCGCCTGCAGATCGGCCAGCGGCACCAGCTTCGGATTGGACTCGGCGCCCTTGCCGACTGCGTATTCGAACGAATCGCCGGTTTTCAGCACGTCCTGGCCGCCCTTGCCGGTGACCCATTTCAGGAAAGCCTGGGCTTCCTTCGGGTGCTTGCTCGAGGCCAGCACACCGCCGCCGGAAACCGAGACGAAAGCGCCGGGGTCCTCGTGCTTGAAATAGTGCAACTCGACATTCTTGCTGTTCTCGCCGGTCTTGGCCTGATCGCCGTAGTAGTAGTAGTGATAGATCACGCCGCCTTCGACCTCGCCGGCATTGACCGCCTTCATCACCGTGCTGTTGCCCTTGTAGGCGGTAAAATTCTCTTTCATCGCCTTCAGCCAGTCGGCCGTGGCAGTCTCACCCTTGAGCTGCAGCAAGGCGCTGACGATCGCCTGGAAATCGGCGCCGGAGGGCGAAGCGGCCCAACGGCCCTTCCAGCTCGGATCGGCGAGATCGAGCAGCGATTTGGGCAGCTGGTCGGCGGTCAGCTTGGTCTTGTTGTAGGCAAAGACGGTGCTGCGCGCGGCAACGCCGACCCATTTGCCGCTCACCGGCTGGTACTCCTGCGGAACCTGGGCCAGCGTCTCGGCGTTGACCGGCGCGAACAGGCCGGCTGTCTCGACCAGCACCATGGCCGGTGAGTTTTCCGTCAGGAACACATCAGCTGGCGAAGAGGACCCCTCAGCAACGATCTGATTGGAGAAATCGCTGTCGCCGCCGTTCCGGACGGTGACCTTGATGCCGGTTTCCTTGGTGAATCCTTCCGCCCAGGCCTTGGTCAGGTTTTCGTGCTGGGCGTTGTAGACGACGATGCCCTCGTCCTCGGCTAACGCCGGGCCGGCGATCAGGCTGATTGCAAGTGCTGTCGCACCGGCAAGGGCGGAAAGAGCATATTTCATGGCATCGTCCTCGATTTCGATGGTCTTTGGCTTGGTATGCTGCACCTATCAATACATGACTAGCGCAGTCAACATTGCTCGGCCGCTCAATCGCTCAAAAGGAGCAAACTTTCGTGATGCCCAGCTAATTTGCCTTGGACATTATTTCGCCGGCCACGTAACAAACCAGCGCCGAGACGCGAATATCGGGGAGTGAACTCTTGTGAGCGGCAAGGACGAAGCCGAGCTTTCCCGGCTGCTGCGGGCCGCAATCGCCGGAGACGAAAGGGCCTATGCCGACTTTCTGCACCGGATCGCCGCCCTCGTTCGTGGCTTTGCCCGGCGCAAGATCGTGCAGGGCGGGGTCGATCCCGAGGACGTCGTGCAGGAAACCTTGCTGGCCATTCATGTGAAACGACATACCTGGCGCCATGATGCGCCGGTGCTGCCTTGGGTTTATGCAATAGCCCGCTTCAAGCTGATCGATGCGTTCCGGCGGCGCGGCCGGCGGATCGAGATCGAGATCGACGAAATCGCCGAGACCTTTGCCGAGCCGGAATCGGAGGCGATCAGCGAGCGCGACGTCAACCGGGCACTCGACTGCCTGTCGCCGGCGCAGCGTTCGGTCGTCTCGGCCGTGTCGGTCGAAGGCTGTTCGATCGGCGAGACGGCGGCGAAATTCGGCATCAGCGAGACGGCTGTGCGGGTGTCACTACACCGCGGGCTTGCCGCCATTGCCAAACGGTTCGGGGCGGGGCGGGAATAGCATGAGGACCGAAGATCTTATCAAGGCGCTCGATGCCGATGTCCGCAGCAAGGCGCTGCCGCTGGGCGCCGCCTGGTTGCTTGCAACCGGCGCGGCCATCGTGATCGCGGCCGCGGTTTTCTGGCTGACGATCGGCCCACGTCCCGACATCGCATTTGCCATGCACACGATGCGGTTCCTGTCCAAATTCGTCTTCACGATTGCTCTAGCCGTCAGCGCCTTTGCCCTCGTCCGCGCGCTGTCGACGCCCGGTGCATCGACAGGGCGGGCGGCGAGCTGGATGATCGCCGCGCCGCTGCTGGTGATTATGGCCGTGATTCTCGAACTCCTCGTCGTGCCTGCGTCCGACTGGGGCACGCGCCTGGTCGGCACGAACATGGTCATCTGCCTGACCTTCATTCCGTTGATCGGCATCGGCCCGCTTGCCGTCTTTCTCGCGGTGCTGCGCCATGGCGCGCCAACAAGGCCGGTGCTTGCCGGTGCGACCGCGGGCCTGCTTGCCGGCGGGCTGGCGGCGACCTTCTATGCAGCGCATTGCTTCGACGATTCGCCGCTTTTCGTCGGCACCTGGTATACGATCGCGATCGCCGGCCTTGCCGCGCTCGGGGCGGTCGGCGGACGGCTTTTCGTGCGCTGGTAGCGATGGCGATCAGCGCGTCGGAACGGGATGCTCGCCGCGATAGTCGTAGAAGCCGCGCCCGGTCTTGCGGCCGAGCCAACCGGCCTCGACATATTTGACCAGCAGCGGGCAGGGGCGGTATTTCGAATCCGACAGGCCGTCATGCAGCACCTGCATGATCGACAAGCAGGTATCCAGCCCGATGAAGTCGGCAAGCTGCAGCGGCCCCATCGGATGGTTGGCGCCGAGCTTCATGGCGGTATCGATGGCGTCGACCGAGCCGACACCTTCATAGAGCGTGTAGATCGCCTCGTTGATCATCGGCAGCAGGATGCGGTTGACGATGAAGGCCGGGAAATCCTCCGAGACGGTGATCGTCTTGTCGAGCTGCTTCACATAGGTTTTTGCTGCCTCGAAGGTCTGGTCCTCGGTGGCGATGCCGCGCACCAGCTCGACCAGCTTCATCACCGGAACCGGGTTCATGAAATGTATGCCGATGAAGCGTTCCGGGCGGTCGGTCTGCGAAGCCAGCCGGGTGATCGAGATCGACGAGGTGTTCGTCGCCAGGATGGCCTCGGGGTTGAGCTGCGGGCAGAGCTGAGCATAGATCTTGCGTTTGACTGTCTCGTCTTCGGTCGCCGCTTCGATCACCAGATCGGCGCCCGCAAGGTCGGCCATGGCCGGCGCCGCGGAAATGCGCGCCATCGCCTCGTTGCGCAGCTTTTCCTCAAGTTTGCCGGAGCCGACCTGACGGGCCATGTTGCCGCTGACCGTAGCAATGCCCTTTTCGATGCGGTCGGGCGAAATGTCGTAAACCAGCACCTTGTAGCCCGCCAGCGCCGATACATGGGCGATGCCGCCACCCATCTGGCCCGCGCCGATGATGCCGATCGTCTCGATCTTGCTCATTACCCGATCCCGTCAAGGCCTTTGCGGCCTGCTTTTTGTGCAGTGCAAACTAAAAGGGCGGGGCGACTTCGTCTACCCCACCCCGCAGAATTTAATACGCTTTGGCAGAGGGCGTCAAAGCGCCTTTTGCAGTTCCGGCAGAATGACGAAGAGGTCGCCGACGAGGCCGTAGTCGGCGACCTGGAAGATCGGCGCTTCCTCGTCCTTGTTGATGGCGACGATGACCTTTGAATCCTTCATGCCGGCAAGGTGCTGGATGGCGCCGGAGATGCCGACGGCAATATAGAGATCGGGCGCCACCACCTTGCCGGTCTGGCCGACCTGCCAGTCGTTCGGCGCATAGCCGGCATCGACCGCGGCGCGAGATGCGCCGACAGCCGCACCGAGCTTGTCTGCGACCGGCAGGATGACCTCCTGGAACTTCTCGGAGGAGCCCAGCGCACGGCCGCCCGAAATGATGATCCTGGCCGAGGTCAGCTCCGGACGGTCGGTCTCGGACAGCTTGTTTTCGACAAAAATCGACAGGCCGGGATTGGCTGCCGCCTGAACCGTCTCGACCGGCGCGGAACCGCCCTCGGGTGCTGCCTGAAAGGAAGCAGTGCGCACGGTGATGACCTTCTTGGCGTCGCTCGACTGCACGGTCTGGATGGCGTTGCCGGCATAGATCGGTCGCTTGAAGGTGTCGGGCGACACGACTTCGATGATTTCCGATATCTGGGCGACATCGAGCAGGGCCGCGACGCGCGGCGAGACGTTCTTGCCCGACGAGGTCGCCGGCGCAATGATCGTGTCGTATGGCTCAGCAAGCGAAATGACGAGCGCCGCCAGCGGTTCGGCGAGACGCTCGGTCAGTTCGTCGGCGTCGGCGAGCAGCACCTTGGTGACGCCCTTGAGCTTGGCGGCGGCGTCCGCTGCCGGCTTGGCGCCCTTGCCGGCAACCAGCACATGCACGTCCGAACCGATCTGCAGCGCCGCCGAAAGCGCCTTGGCAGTCTGGTCGGAAAGCGCCGCGTTGTCGTGTTCGGCAATCAGAAGAATTGTCATTTTTGTTGTCCCTTCCTGGCCTTACAGCACGCCGGCTTCGTTTTTCAGCTTGTCCACCAGTTCGGCGACGCTCTTGACCTTGACGCCCGCCTTGCGGCCGCCCGGCTCCTCGGTCTTGATCACTTTCAGCCGCGGCTTGACGTCGGCGCCGTAGTCGGCAGGGCTCTTCTCGTCGAGCGGCTTCTTCTTGGCCTTCATGATGTTCGGCAGCGACGCATAGCGTGGCTGGTTCAGCCGCAAATCGGCCGTGACGATTGCCGGCATCTTCAGTTCCAGCGTCTGCAGGCCGCCATCGACCTCGCGCGTCACCGTGGCCTTGTCACCGTCGAGCACGATCTTGGAGGCGAAGGTGCCCTGCGCCCAGCCGAGAAGTGCGGCCAGCATCTGGCCGGTCTGGTTGGAATCGTCGTCGATCGCCTGCTTGCCGAGAATGACCAGGCCGGGCTGTTCTGCCTCTACGACCCCCTTCAGCACCTTGGCGACGCCCAGCGGCTCAGTCTGCTCGTCGGTCTTGACCAGGATGGCGCGGTCGGCGCCCATGGCGAGCGCCGTGCGCAAGGTCTCCTGTGCCTGCTGCGGCCCGATCGACACGACGATGATCTCTTCGGCCTTGCCCGCTTCCTTCAGCCGGATCGCCTCTTCCACCGCGATCTCGTCGAACGGGTTCATCGCCATCTTGACGTTGGCGAGTTCCACCGCCGAACCGTCCGCCTTCACCCGGACCTTGACGTTTGCATCCACAACCCGCTTCACGGGCACAAGGATCTTCATTTGCCTGTCACCTCTTTCACGATAGTCTCTTCACGCTCGTCGGGCGCGCTATAGCAGCGTGCACCTCTTCAGAGTTGTCGAAAGCCGACATTCCGGACGGAATTCTGGTCTTCGCCACGCCAGTAGGTTGGCGCTTCCGTAGTTGCGGCGACCCCGCCCGTCAATATCCCGGGTGCACTCGGATCCTCGGCGAAAGCACTCAAATCGGTTCAGTCCGGACCGGAAACGCTTCCCCGGCCCCAGCGCGGCGCCGGCTGCGCAGGTTGTGGGTCGCTTGGCGCCGGCTCCACGGCTACGGGCACCGGACCGGCGACCACGGCCGGCTCCTCGTCTGCGCCGGCGAGTAGCGGCACGCCGCGGCTGCGCAAGACAAGCACCAGCACGGCTCCGGCGATGATGCCGCCGATGTGGCAGGCCCAGGAGACCTGGTCCTCGCCACCCTGGGCAAACATGAAGATCTGGAACAGGATCCACAGGATGAGCGGGATGAAGGCCGGGATGCGCAACGGGATGCGGGCGAAGACCAGCACCCATACCTTCACACGCGGATAAAGGATCAGATAGGCGGCGACGACGCCGGCGATGGCGCCCGACGCGCCGATCAGCGGCACTTCCGAATCCCAGGCCACCAAGCCCTGGAAGAAAGCGCCGGCAATGGCGCAAAGCAGGTAGAAGACGAGATAGCGGACATGGCCGAGCGCATCCTCGACATTGTCGCCGAACACCCACAGGAACAGCATGTTGCCGCCGAGGTGGAAGATATCCGCGTGCAGGAAGGAATAGGTCAGATAGCTCAGGCTCTCCGGAATGACGACAAATTGCGGAGCGAGCTCGACGCTGTCATGCACAACCGACGGGATGAAGCCGAGGCCCAATACCGCGGCGTTGGCGAAGTCCTCGCCGCCAAGTGTTGTTACAAAATAGATCAACACATTGAGCGCGATCAGGCTGATCGTCACATATTGCAGCTTGATGTGCCGCAGCCGGTTGGTGTCGTAGAGCGGAATGAACATCGGGCCTCTCCCGCTTCCGGCGGATTCAGCGGTTCTTGCCGGGAATCCATAGCACGTCGGCATTTCCATTGTCATTGACCGCGCGTGCGGCGACGAACAGAAAGTCCGAGACCCGGTTGATGTATCTTATCGCCTCGCGATTGACGTGCTCGTCTGGATCTTGCGACAGCGCCACCATGATGCGCTCGGCGCGGCGGGCCACCGTGCGGGCGAGGTGAAGGGCGGCGGCGGCCGGCGTACCGCCGTTGAGTACGAAGGATTTTAGCGGCTCAAGGTCCTTGTTGAGGAGGTCGATGTCCTGTTCGATGCGCTCGGTCTGCGAGGCGATGATGCGCAGCGGCTCGTAGTCGAGCGGCTTGCCATTATCGGGGACTGCCAGATCGGTGCCGAGATCGAAAAGATCGTTCTGGATGCGGCCGAGCATCGCATCGATCGCCGGATTTACCGCCGCTGTATGGATGCGAGCCATGCCGATGCAGGCATTTGCCTCGTCGACCGTGCCGTAGGCGTCGATGCGAAGGTCGGATTTCAGCCGCCGCTCACCAGAGCCGAGGCCGGTGGTGCCATCGTCGCCGGTGCGCGTGTAGATCTTGTTGAGCTTGACCACGGGTTACCTCCCGGCTGCTGGCTGGTGCGTCACTTACGGGTGAAATACACCGCCAGCATGATCAGCACCAAGGCCACGAACTGCAACAGCACGCGCGTCTGCATCAGCTTGTTGGAGGTCATGCTGGAGCCGCCGCGCATCATGTTGATGAGGCCGCGGATCAGCACGATCACCACGGCGACCATGACGAGAACAGCGAGGATGTTGAAGACGGTTGCCATGGTGTGTTCCAGTTGGATTGCGTTCAGGCGCGTTTGGCGAGCAGACGATAGAGTACCGAAGACGGCAGGATGCGTTTAAGGATCGCGCCGATCCTGGCCGGCACAGTTACCACATAATGGGGGCGCGGGCGCCGCGACAGAAGCGCATGGCGCAAGGCGGCATAAACCACCTCCGGCCCGGGCTTCAGCCGCGATGTGCTGCCGCCGGCCCGCAGCCGTTTGAGTTGCACAGCATAGGCGAGGCGATGGACTGAGTTCTCGTGATCGATGTTCGCAAGGAACCAGGGGAGGCTGTTGCTGGCGATCTTCGATTTCACCGCCCCCGGCTCGATCAGCGAAACATGGATGCCGCTGCCGAGGAGTTCTTGATAAAGGGACAGCATCAGCCCCTCGACGGCGTGCTTCGATGCCGAGTAAGCGCCACGGAAAGGCAGCGGCGCGAGGCCGAGGATCGATGAGCAATGAACGAGACGACCATGGCCCTGGCGGCGCATCACCGGTACGACACGGCGAGTGAGATCGTGCCAGCCAAAGACATTGGCCTCGAACTGCTGCCGCAAAGCTTCGACCGGCAGGTCCTCGACGGCACCGGGCTGCCCGTAGGCGCCGTTGTTGAAAAGGGCATCGAGCCGGCCGCCGGTCCGCTCCAGCACCGACGCCACCAGCGCCTCGATCGATCCGGGCTCGGTGTAGTCCAGATAAAAGGCCTCGATGCCGTCGGCCTCGAGCGTAGCGACATCTTCCGGCTTTCGGGCCGTTGCGAACACCCGCCAGCCTTCCTTCTTAAGAGCATGGGCGCAATAGGCGCCTATTCCGGAAGAGGCACCGGTGACAATGATGGTGCGCAACTCTTCTTCGGGAGGAATGGTGGTTTGACCGAGGGTTGTCATTTACCGCAAACCCTTCCCATATTCGCGGCGTCGGGACAATCGAAGGGAACGCGGTTCTTGTTGCGGAAGATCGTAGCCCTCAAACGCGTGCTCTACGACGCGCTCGGCCATTTCAACACCGACGACGGCTGGGCAATGGCCAGCCATCTGGCGATCACCGCGCTGATGGCGCTTTTTCCTTTCCTGATCTTCGCCACGACGCTGGCGAGTTTTTTCGGCGCGCAGGCTTTCGCAGACACCGCCGTGCACCTTGTGTTCGACACATGGCCCGAGCAGATCGCCAAACCGATCGCGCGCGAAGTGCTCAACGTACTTACCGTCAGGCGCAGCGACCTGTTGACCTACGGTATCGTGCTTGCCGGATACTTCGCCTCGAACGGCATCGAGGCGCTGCGCACCTCGCTCAACCGCGCCTATCGTGTCTCAGAAACGCGCGGCATCATCTACCGGCGGGTGCAGAGCATCATCTTCGTGCTGATCGCGACGGCCGGGTTTTTGGCGATCAGCGTGCTGCTGGTCTTTGCGCCATTGCTGGCGCGGCTGGCCGAATCTCATCTTGAATGGATAAAACCCTATATGGGCACGATCACCCTCTGGCGTTACGTCATCGCCTCGGTCGTCATCATCGGCGGCCTGTTCGCCGTGCATTTCTGGTTGCCGGCCGGCAAGCGCCGGTTCGTTTCGATCGTGCCTGGCATCATCTTCACGCTGGTCGGCTGGCTCATCGGGTCGACCATCTTCGCCGCCTATCTCGACCATTTCTCGTCCTATGTGACGACCTATGCCGGCCTCGCCTCGATCATGATCGCCGTTGTCTTCCTCTACATCGTCTCGGCGATCTTCATCCTCGGCGGCGAGCTCAACGCCGCGATCAGCCGCTATTTGGAGGCGCGCGCCCGCGTCGGTGGCTGAGCCGTCGCCAGCCCGACGCCGAGCGTCGCGATCGCCATGCCGGCGATCTGGAGCGGGCTCAATTGCTCGCCGAACAATGCCCAGGCGATGACCGCGGTGACGGCCGGCACGAGGTAAAACAGCGAGGCGACCTTCGACATCTCGCCGTCGCGGATCATCACCATCAACAGGAAGATGGCGCCGATCGACAGCACCAGCACGAGCCAGGCCATGGCGAAGATCAATTCGCCATTGACGATCACCGTCCGGGTCTCGAAGGCAAGCGAGGCCAGAGCCATCACCGATGCGCCGCCGACATATTGCCAGAACGTGGCAGCCACCAGATCGCCGCCGGAGGCGAAACGCTTCTGCCAGATCGTGCCGGCGCTCATGCCGAGTACGGAGACCAGCGAGGCGCCCAATGTTTCGGCGGTCACGCCGCCGCCGAGCGCGCCGAGCTTCGGCCAGAGCACGATTACCACGCCGATCAACCCGAGGCCGAGACCGGCCCAGTGGCGCGGCAGGATGGCCTCGCCCAGAAGCCGGCCGGCGAGCACTGCCGTGATCAGCGGCTGCAGGCCGACGATCAGGGCTGAAAGCCCTGCGGGCATGCCCCGGTGGATGGCCCAGAACACGCCGCCGAGATAGACCCCATGCATCAGGATGCCGGCGCCGGCCGCGTGCAGCGCCTCGTCGCGGGTGGCGCGGCTCGAACCAAGCGCGGCCATCAACGCGACAAGCAGGATTGCGGCCAGGACAAAGCGCGCAGCCAGGAAAGTAAAAGGCTCCGCCCACGGCATGGCATAGCGCGCGCCGATGAAGCCGGTCGCCCACAGGACGACGAAAGAGGCGGGGATGAACCGCTTGAGGCTGTGCATTTTCCGGACGCCGCGGTGAATTCGGGTGAGGGATCGACTGCGGCGATTGCTTAATGCCGTTCGGGCCGGCAAGCAAAACCAAACGGTTGATCCATAGAGTCATTTGAATTGAAGGAGCGCCGTTGATGGCCGTCGGCTCACCGGTCTAAAGACCGACCAGCCGCCTGACATCGTCGGGCGAGGCGCCTGCCTCACGCTGGGTGGCAAGGCCGGTATCGCCAAGACTCTTCGACAGTTTTCGTCCATCCGGGCCGAGGATCAGGCGATGGTGGAAATAGGCTGGCTGCGGCAGGCCAAGCAGTTGCTGAAGCAGCCGCTGCACGCCGGTTGCGGAATAAAGGTCATGGCCGCGTACGACATGGCTGACGCCCTGCAGCGCGTCGTCCATGGTGACGGCGAGATGATAGCTGGTCGGGATTTCGCGACGCGCCACGATCACGTCGCCCCAATCCTGCGGTCGGGCCTCGACATGACGCGTCCCAGAGAGCGTCTCGTCCGTGTATTCGGCCCATGTCAGATCCCTGCCGACCCGCGCCATTGCCGCATCGACGTCTAGCCGCCAGGCAAATGGTGCACCTTCGACGATGCGCCGCTTACGCTCGCTCGCCGGCAGCGCCTTGTCGGCGGCGGGATAGAGCGGCACGCCGTCCGGGTCGCGAGGCCAGTCGCGGCCGCGCTTTTCGCTGTCGGTGATGAAGGCGCGGATCTCACTTCTGCTCATGAAGGCTGGATAGACAAGCTCTTCCTCGATCAGCCGCTCGAGCATAGCCCGATATTCGGCAAAGTGCTCGGACTGGCGGCGCACCGGTTCCTCCCAGCCAAGCCCCAACCATTTCAGGTCGCGAAAAATGCCCGCCTCGAATTCCGGCGTGCAGCGTGTCGTGTCGATGTCCTCGATGCGCAGCAGCAGGCGTCCGCCCGCCGCCTTGGCCATTTTCTGGTTGAGCAGCGCCGAATAGGCGTGGCCGAGATGCAATTCGCCATTCGGGCTCGGCGCGAAGCGGAATGTCAGCAGTGTCATTGTCCGGCGGCAATCGGGTTGTGCGGCAGTTTCGCCAATTGCTACTTTGCGCCGGCAGCGTCGCGCGTCCAGAGGGGCGCGCAACGGAGCGTGCGGCACTTTTGATTTTGGAACAAGCAGACATGCAACGCATCGCCAGTCTCGACGACATTGCGCAAGGCCTGGACGCGCTGTGCCTGCTAGATCCGCGCCTGGACAAGGTGCGCGGCATGGCCGGCGAGGTGCCGCTCAGGCTGTCGGAGCCGGGCTTCAGGAGCCTTGCCTCGATCGTCGTTTCGCAACAAGTGTCCCGCGCGAGCGCCGATGCCATCTTCGGCCGGCTGACGAAACTGCTCGATCCGCTGACGCCGCAGGCGATACTAGCCGCCGATGAGGCGGTCTTCCGCGAGGTCGGGCTGTCGCGGCCCAAGCAGCGCGGCCTGATTGCCGTGGCCCAGGCGGTGGCCGACGGGCTCGACCTCGATCACCTCTGCCAGCTCGATGCGACGGAGGCGATCGCAGCCATGACCAAGGTGCCAGGCATCGGCCCGTGGACGGCTGAAGTCTACCTTTTGTTTGCCGCCGGACACCCAGATATCTTTCCGGCGCGCGACGTTGCTTTGCAGAGCGCGGTCGGCCATGCGCTCGGCATCGACCCGCGTCCGCCGGAGAAAATGCTGATCCAGCTTGCCGAATCATGGAGCCCGTGGCGCGGTGTCGCATCGCGGCTTTTCTGGGCTTATTATCGCGAATTGAAGGGCAGGGATGCCGCGCCTCCGGCCTGAATCCGCAAAAGAGCATTGAAATCATGCGTTTTTGAGACCCGGCATGATCGACAATCCGCTTCACATCCCTGTCATGTCGGGCTTACAGTATCCGCGTCGACCGGTTCTAGGGTGAAGGAGGTCAACGACGTGACGGTTGCCGTATCTCCGGATGGGCTTCCAGCGCTGGTGCTGAATGCGGATTACCGTCCGCTCAGCTATTACCCCCTGTCGCTCTGGTCCTGGCAGGATGCCATCAAGGCGGTGTTCCTCGAGAGGGTGAACATCGTCGCCGAATACGAACACGCCGTCTCTTCGCCGACCTTTTCGATGAAGCTGCCGAGTGTCGTCAGCCTGAAGGCCTACGTGAAGCCGTCGAGGCATCCGGCGTTTACCCGGTTCAACGTCTTCCTGCGCGACCGTTTCCAGTGCCAATATTGCGGCACGCCGGACGATCTGACGTTCGACCATGTCATTCCGCGCCATCGCGGCGGCGCCACGACCTGGGAGAATGTCGTCGCTGCCTGCTCGCCCTGCAATCTGAGGAAGGGCGGCATGATGCCGGCCCACGCCAAGATGTGGCCGCTGCAGAAGCCCTACCAGCCGACGGTGCATGATTTGCATAACAACGGCCGGCTGTTCCCGCCCAACCATCTGCACGAAAGCTGGATGGATTATCTGTACTGGGATGTCGAACTGGAGCCTTGAGATCATCCGATATTCGGGAGGCTAGCCGTCTGAAGCGATTTTCTGCGCTTCCGGCCTTCGCCGGCCGAAGCATTTATGAGCGGTCGTGGTGTGGTAGTTAAGGCTACGGCTGGCGTAGGCTGGTGCTCACGTACTTTAGTACGCTCCGCTCCGGTTCTCGATAATCACTTGATACGACTCAGCCTGCCGAATTCTTGAATAATCTCACGTCGGCGCAAGGGTGAACCGCTCAATCGCGGGCAAAGGCGCTGCGGAAGGCGACGACTGCCAGGACAAAGCTGGCGATGGCGTTCCAGCCGGCCAAGGACAGGCCGAGGATGCGGAGCGCCGCCTTGTCGCAGGAGGGCGGGACGAATTTGTCGAGCGCGTCGAGCACGCCCTTGCCGCCGGTGTCCACCGGTCCGGCGGCTGCGGTGCAATCGGTCGGGCCCGGCCACCACGCCCATTCGACGCCGGAGTGATAAACGCTGAGATAGAGGCCGTAGAGCATCAGCAGGCCGCCAATGGCCAGCAGGCCACGGCTTATCCAGGCGGGCGCCTTAAGGGCCGACGCAAGCACCGCCAGCAGCATCAAGGGCACGCCGACATAGTAAGGGGTGCGCTGCTCGAGGCAGAGCTTGCAAGGGATGTAGCCGCCAACATACTGGAAGGCCAGCGCCGAGCCGACTGTGGCGGCCATGGCGACGGCGAGGAACAGGGCGGTGCGCAGCCGCTGGCGTCCGGTATCGGCATTCACGGTCGCTGTCATCGGACTCAGTCCATTCGGTTCGATGCCGTTCAGACGGCGTATTTGACGACGATATAGAGCAAAATCAGGGCAGCGGCGCCGGCGCCCGCAATCTGGCCAAGGCGCTTTTCGATGAAGTGGCGGATCGGCTCGCCATAGCGGCGCAAGAGCCAGGCGAGAAACAGGAAGCGAGCTCCGCGCGCAACGATTGCCAGCACGATGAACAGCAGCAAAGGAACGCCGATGACGCCGGACAGGATTGTCACCACCTTGATCGGCGGCAGATGGGCGAGGCCGGAGGTGACCAGCATCAGGATGATGAAGCCGACACCCGACGAGACGCGCATCGCCTCGAACTCGTCATATTTGCCGTAAAATTCGAGGATCGGCCGCGCCACCGCGTCATAGGCGTAGTGCCCGATGAACCAGCCGGCGATGCCGCCCAGCACCGAGGCGACGGTGGCGACCAGCGCGTAACGATAGGCGCGATCCGGCCGCGACAGCGCCATCGGGAGATAGAGGACGTCGGCCGGCACCAGGAACACCGAACTCTCGACGAAGGCGATGAACGCCAGCCACCATTCGGCGGATTTGCTCGCCGCCAGCGACAAGGTCCAGTCGTAAAGTCCGCGAAGCATCGGCACTCCTAATGCACGCCCAAACCGGTAGTGGTCTTGGGTCACGACATGTACAAACAAGACTTGGAAGCGCGCCGCATCAATCTCGTCGGACAAGGTGCGCTTCAATGACATGCGCCGCCTGTCTAGAAAGATTTTCCGCGCTGCACAATGGCAGCTGCTTCACGAAATCGAAAGGCTGAGGCTTGAGCGAGCCCAGATGTCGGGATTGGCCAGTTGACGACCAGGCTATGGCATCGAGCACCTGCCCGCCTGAAGTGCGTCAAGGCAATATCTAATAGATCGTGGGTTTTCCCGTCGAACACGATCCGTGTTTAAATACGGCGATTTTTGTCACATCCTGTCTTTCCATCCGCCCTTTGCGCCGCCATGACGTTCTCCGATTTCATTTACCGCCCCTTTGAGACGTTCATCCGTCCGCTGGATATTCCACCCGGGCCGCTGCCAGCGAGCGGGCCGTTTGCGCTGCTCCTGCATTTCGCGAGGATGTTCCGCGGCACTCTTGCGGCCATTACCGTCTTGATGATGGCGATCGAGGGGATCAACCTTGCGACGATCTGGGGGGCCTCGTTCGTCGTCGACGGGGTGAGCGCGAAGGGCGCGGCGGTTTTCCTGCACGAGGACTGGCCGACGCTGGTCGTGCTCGGCGTGCTGGTTTTCCCCGTGCTGCCGTTGCTCATCTTCCTGGGCAATGCGCTGAACTCGCAGACGGTGGCCGTATGCATGCCGGCGGCGATGCAATGGCAGGGCCACAAGGCGGTGGAACGCCAGGACCTTGCCTTCTTCCACGATCTCTTCGCAGGTCAGGTTGCGTCGCGCATTTCGCAAGTCGCATCCGCCGTGCAGCAGCAGATCGTCGTGGCCTTTTACAGAATACCGCTGTTTCTGGTGCAACTCGTCGGTTCGCTCGTTCTGCTTGGCGCGTTGTCCTGGCCGCTGGCGCTTCCGGTTTTCGTCTGGATCGCCGCCAACATCGCGATTGCGGTGGTGGCGGTACCCCAATATTCCGAGCGGTCGCGCCGCTCGGCGCGGGGGCGAAGCCTCGTGGTCGGCGCCATGACCGACCTCTACAGCAACATCCAGATGGTCAAGCTGTTTGCGGCGGAAGACAGCGAGGCGGGCGCGATGCGGACCGTCATGGAAAACGCCATCGAGACCCAGCAGCGCGAAAGGCGCATCTATCTGACGACCGACATGGCCGTCGTCCTGCTCAACGTTGCCCTCTTTCTCACCAACGTTGCCATAGGGATCTGGGGATTTGTCGCCGGCTTCGTCACGATTGGCCAGTTCGCCGCTTCGATCGCCATCGTGCAGCGGCTCAATGCCAACTCCCGTGCCTTCCTGCAGATGGGCCAGCAGATTTTCCAGGCGGTGGGCACCATCCGCGACGCAATGCCGGTCGTGACGACGCCGCCGACCATAAAAGACGCGCCGAACGCCAAGCCGCTCGACGTCACTGCCGGCGAAGTCGAATTCAAGAACATCCAGTTCGAATACCGCGAGGGCCAAAGGGTGATCGAAGACCTGTCGCTCACCGTGCGCGCCGGCGAGAAGGTCGGGCTCGTCGGCCTCTCCGGGGCCGGCAAGTCGACCCTTGTCAGCCTGCTCCTAAGGTTCTTCGAGCTGAAGGGCGGCGCGATCCTGATCGATGGGCAGGATCTCCGCAGCGTGACCCAGGCCAGCCTTCGGGAGAGCATCGGCGTCGTCACCCAGGACGTCTCGCTGCTGCATCGCTCCGTCGGCGACAACATCCGCTACGGCCGGCCCGATGCCTCGCCGGAGGCGTTGGAGCACGCCGCGATGCTGGCCGAGGCCGACGGCTTCATCGCCGATCTCAGAGATGGTGAAGGCCGCACCCGCTACGACGCTTTCGTCGGCGACCGCGGCGTGAAACTTTCCGGCGGCCAGCGCCAGCGCGTTGCGATCGCCCGGGTGTTGCTCAAGGACGCGCCAATCCTGGTTCTCGATGAGGCGACGTCTGCATTGGACAGCGAAGCCGAGGCGGCGGTCCAGGACAAGCTCGCTCTTCTGATGGAAGGCAAAACTGTGATCGCCATCGCCCATCGCCTGTCGACGATTGCCAGGATGGACCGGATCGTCGTCCTCGACAAAGGCCGCATCGTCGAGGAGGGAAAACCATCGGCGCTGCTGGAGCGCGACGGGCTCTATGCCCGACTGTGGAAGCTTCAGACCGGCGGCTATATTGCCGACGCCCTCGAGGAGATGTGAGCCGCCCTCGGTGATGATGTTTTGCTCATGGCCGGCTCGATACATTCTGCTTTCACTCCGGAAACCGGACTTGGCTGAACTCGTTTCCACCATAACGTTCGGAAGCCGATCCCAACTTCATCGATCATGAGCGAAGCCATAATCCCGAACTCCCGTGCCGCCATTCTCGAGCGGCGATCTGCCGGCGCGCTGACATGGTCCGGCCCCGCCCTGATGTTGTTCGCGCGGTCGGCTTTCGCTGTTGCCGCGCAGGGCCTGGTTGCGGCCGTGTACGCTGCGCACGGTTCGGCGACGCCCTGGCGCTACGCAGGGGCTTGGCTGCCGGTATACGGCAGCTTGATCGACGCGGGCTGCCTTGGACTCCTTTGGTGCCTTGCGCGGCGCGAGGGCATCACGTTGCTCGATTTGGTCGGTTTCGATCGCAAACGCTTGGGGCGCGATCTGTTGTTGGGCGTTGCGCTCATCCTCCCGAGCCTCGTTTTCATCTACGCTGGGATCACCGCCAGCAGCCTGTTGGTCTATGGCAACCCTGACGCACCGCAAATATACGGACCTTTGCCGCTCTTGCCTGCGCTCTACGGGGTGCTGATCTTTCCGTTGGTCTGGGGCATTACGGAGCAGACCACCTATAACGGCTATCTTCTGCCGCGTTTCCAAGTCTTGTCGGGAAGCACGGGATTTGCCGTTGCCGTCGTAGCGTTTTCCTGGTCGTTTCAGCATGCGGTGATGCCGCTGACGTTCGACCCACACTTCATGCTCTACCGGCTCTTGGCACCCATCGCGCATTCGACATTCATCACCCTCGTGTACCTGCGCGTGCGCCGCATCCTGCCGCTGGCGACGGCGCATTGGCTCATGGATGGGGCGTCGGTATTCATCGGCATTCTGTGGCCGCTGTTGCGGTAGAAGGGTTCAAACGGGCTGAGATGCCCACTATGGACCGAAGCCTCCAACGACGAAATCGAAAGCCTAGGCTTGGGCTAGATAGGTTCTCGGGAATTGGCCAGTTGACGAACAGGCCTCCAACCGTATAGTCCGCGCCCATCCAGGCCGCCCGGCCTGAGCCCCTATGGCGGAATTGGTAGACGCGCTCGACTCAAAATCGAGTTCCGCAAGGAGTGCTGGTTCGATCCCGGCTAGGGGCACCACTTCCCACCCGAGACGCCTTGAAAGATAACGATTGCAAGGGTCTCCGCTTTCCCCGAGGTACACTTTTAGGTACACCAAGGGGTACAAATCGAATGAGACTGGTCTTGAAACACGTCCAGAAGCGCGGCCAGACATGGCGCCATAGGCGCAAGGTCCCCAACCCGCTTCGGGAGATATTAGGCAAGGGTGAGCTGGTCGCGCCTCTAGGCGGAAGCGAGCAGGAGGCCATTAAGCGGTACGGCCGAGTGCATGGGCTTGCCGAGCAGACGTTGGCTGACGCAAAGCGGCGGCTGGCCGAGCCGTGCGAGTAAGCACTTGCTGTGGGGGCCGCGAAACTCTAGGGACTTGTTTGTGGCTTGGTTGGGGTGGGAAGCTATGACTGCGGATGATGCGCCTGCGTGGGTAAAGGCGGTCAGGAACGATGTTCAGTCGATCCTGACGTATGTTTACTACCTACAGTATGTTGGCATCGGATGGCTTGCTTTCTACGGCGTCGTCGTGCTTTCGGCTCAGACGTACCGCTACCTACGCGAAGCCATATGGGTTCCTTTCTCAGTCGCCGAATTGGTGCTCCGGCTGGATATCTTTGACATGAGCAACTGGCTGGGCCTTTACGCAGTGCTTAACCAGATACCGGCCTCGACCGCCTTTTTCGTCCTAGCGCTCGTTTGGGCAGGCGTGTGGTCCTTGGTTGCGTGGCGTAGAGAGTTGCTCCGCCTACGCAGCGGCGCAATCTGATGCGGCCAAATTGGCGGCGTGACAGGCCCTTGACCGGCTGCAAGGGTTAGATATCCTGTGCCGCGTGCCTAGAGAGAAGCGGCCCTTGGCACCTGTTGGACAAGCCGCGTGATAACCGACGATGGGTGAGCCCTTACGTCGAAGAGAAACAAGAAGCAGCACCTAGGGGAACTGTCAGGAATTCTGTGCGCGAGGCCGGTTTCGTCATTGGCTGACGAACCTTTCGCCGAAGACGACGGCGAACTGGGTCT
>NZ_JAMYMF010000034.1:0-84069 GCF_040318415.1 Mesorhizobium sp. M1163
GTAGGGCAGTAGGGCAGTAGGGCAGTAGGGCAGTAGGGCAGTAGGGCAGTAGGGCAGTAGGGCAGTAGGGCAGTAGGGCAGTAGGGCAGTAGGATATCGCTCCTGAGCACGCTTCTCTGCAATTCACCACATACTGCCGTACTGCCCTACTCCCTTACTCCGCCAAACTATCTGCTCCGCCGCCGCTCCGACGCCGGCTGGAACGCCACGCGGGCGTGGTACTTGCAGTAGGGCCCGGTTTCGGCGGCGTCGTTGCCGCAGAAATGGAAGTCTTCGGAAAGCGGATCGCCATTCGGCCATTTGCAGGTGCGCTCGTTCAGCTCGACGAGTTGCAGATGCCGCGAGATCGGCACGACGACGTTTTCGACCGGGCGGATATAGTGGCGCGACACCGGTTCGGCGTCAAATTGCGCCTTGAGCGCGGTCGCACCGATCGACGTGGTGACATGGCGCGTAGCGCTTGCCGCCCGCGACACCGATTTCTGGATCGTCGATCCCTGGACCGTCTTCTTCTGGCGTGCCGGTGAGGCGGTCGTGCGTCCGCGGCCGGACAGTTTCAGCCGGTGCACTTTACCGATCACCGCATTGCGGCTGACCCCGCCAAGCTGTGCAGCGATCTGGCTGGCGCTGAGGCCCTCCGACCACAATTTTCTGAGAAGTTCGACTCGCTCGTCAGTCCAGTTCATGAGACCGCGCTCCTGCTGAAATGTGCGGCAATCGGAATCCATTCCCGACCCGGCTTCTGCCGGGCAGACACCACATATATCGGGTGATTAGGTCCGCCGCACGAAATCTAGTTATTTCTCTACTACAATTACCTTATGCGCTGACTCGGTGACAATAGTCCCAAGGCCAACACGAATCGGTTTTTTCGGTTTTCCCCAACTTGCCCGGTCGCTTATGAGCCGGCATTGTGCTGGGGGGCTTGCCGCACGTCCTTGCGCGACCTTTTCGTTGACTTCACGGCCGAAAAACACGATAAGCCACAAGGGCCGCCGCTTTGGCGGCTTTTTGATTTTCCGGTTCCGGAGACGCATATAATGAGCGGTTCGGCGCTTTTCGAGACCTTTGTTCGCGCACCCCTGGCATTCGACCACGGTGAAGGCACCTGGCTGGTCACCGACAAGGGCGAGCGATATCTCGATTTCGCAGGCGGCATCGCCGTGAATTCATTGGGCTACAGCCATCCGCATCTGGTCGCGGCCCTCACTGAACAGGCCGCCAAGCTCTGGCACGTCTCCAATCTGTACGAGATTCCGGGACAGAGCCGGCTCGGCGAGCGGCTGGCCGATGCCAGCTTCGCGGACAAGGTGTTCTTCACCAATTCCGGCGCAGAGGCGCTTGAATGCGCCATCAAGACGGCGCGGCGCTATCACTTCGTCAAGGGCCACCCCGAGCGCTTCCGCACCATCAGCTTCGAAGGCGCCTTCCATGGCCGCACCCTGGCGACCATCGCCGCCGGCGGCCAGTACAAATATCTGGAAGGTTTCGGCCCCAAGGTCGACGGCTTCGACCAAGTCGGCTTCGACGACATCGACGCCGCCGAAAAGGCGATCACGCCTGAAACCGCGGCGATCCTGATCGAGCCGGTGCAGGGTGAGGGCGGCATCAGGCAAGTGCCGTCGCAATCGCTGAAGCGGCTCAGGCAGCTCTGCGATCAGCACGGACTGCTCTTGATTTTCGACGAGGTCCAATGCGGCGTCGGCCGCACCGGAAAGCTGTTCGCGCATGAGTGGGCGGGTGTCACACCCGACCTCATGGCGGTGGCCAAGGGCATCGGCGGCGGCTTCCCGATGGGCGCCTGCCTCGCCACCGACGAGGCAGCGGCCGGCATGACCGCCGGCGTGCACGGCACCACCTTCGGCGGCAATCCGCTGGCCATGGCGGTCGGCAATGCCGTGCTCGACGTAGTGCTGGAAGACGGCTTTCTCGATGACGTCCGGCGCAAGGCGCTGCTCTTGAAACAGGGGCTGGCCGGTGTCGCCGACGAATTTCCGGACGTTATCGAAAGCATCAGGGGCACCGGCCTGATGCTCGGCCTTAAATGCGCGATGCCCAACACCAAGGTTACGGTGGCACTGCGCGACCAGCATCTCTTGACGGTTCCGGCCGGCGACAACGTTATCCGTCTGCTGCCGCCTCTCACCGTCACCGATGCCGAGATCCACGAGGGGCTCGAGCGCATTCGTGCCGGCGCCAAGAGCCTGGCGGATGCCATCGTCGCTGCCGCCGCGAAGTAATCCTGGAATTCCTGATGTCCCTTCGCCACTTCACCGATCTTTCCGCCGTTTCCGAAGGCGATCTGCGCTTCATGCTCGACGACGCAGCTGTGCGAAAGGCGAGGCTCAAGGCCGGCGAACGCACCAAGCCGCTCGAAGGCAAGGTGCTGGCGATGATCTTCGACAAGCCCTCGACGCGCACGCGCGTGTCGTTCGACGTCGGCATGCGGCAGTTGGGTGGCGAGACGATCATGCTGACTGGTACCGAGATGCAACTTGGCCGTTCCGAGACTATTGCAGACACGGCCAAGGTGCTGTCGCGCTATGTCGATGCCATCATGATCCGCACCACCTCGCATGACCGGCTGCTGGAACTGACGGAAAACGCTACGGTGCCCGTCATCAACGGGCTGACCGACGAAACCCATCCCTGCCAGTTGATGGCCGACATCATGACCTTCGAAGAGCACCGCGGTCCGGTGGCCGGCAAGACGATCGCCTGGACCGGCGACGGCAATAATGTCCTGCATTCTTTACTGGAGGCCTCTGCGCGGTTCCGCTTCAAGCTGAACGTCGCGGTGCCCGAAGGCAGCGAACCGGCTCAGAGGCATGTCGACTGGTCGAAGGCCAATGGCGGCAAGCTGAAATTCACTCGTTCGCCCGAGGAGGCCGTTCACGAGGCCGACTGCATCGTCACCGACTGCTGGGTCTCGATGGGTCAGGAGCACCGTGCGCGCGGCCACAATGTCTTCTTGCCCTATCAGGTCAACGCGGCCCTGATGGCGAAAGCCAAGCCGGACGCGCTGTTCATGCACTGTCTGCCGGCGCATCGCGGTGAGGAGGTTACCGACGAGGTCATCGATGGGCCGCATTCGGTGGTGTTCGACGAGGCCGAGAACCGGCTCCACGCCCAGAAGGCGGTTTTGGCCTGGTGCCTGGGCGCTTGATCCGGGCCGCCTTGATCCGGGAGTTCGTGGTGCCTATCTCAGGCGCATCACGCAAATCGAGCGCGTCTCGTCGCATGCGCCCCGGAGGGCGGCATCGCCGCGCCCCGGAGCTTTGTCATGTTGGAAACTCGTCAATTGGCTGAACATCAACCCAAGCTCGGCGAGTTCGGCTACGCCGGCGACGACCATGTCGTGCCGTTTGAGGTCGGCCCGCTCGACGTGCGCGGCCGTACCGTCCAGCTCGGGCCGATGCTCGACGCTATTCTCAGCCGCCACGAGTATCCCGAGCCGGTGGCACGACTACTGGCCGAAGCCTGTGTGCTGACCGTCCTGCTCGGAACTTCGTTGAAGTTCGAGGGCAAGTTCATTCTGCAGACCCGCACCGACGGGCCGGTCGATATGCTGGTCGCGGATTTCTCCACGCCGCACGCGCTGCGCGCCTATGCCCGCTTCGATGCCGACCGGCTGGAGGCTTTGACGGCTGCCGGCGAGACGTCGCCGCAGACGCTGCTCGGCAGCGGCGTCCTGGCGCTGACAATCGACCAGGGCGCCCACACGCAACGCTACCAGGGCATCGTCCAGCTCGACGGCGTCACGCTGGAAGAAGCCGCACGCACCTATTTCCGCCAATCGGAGCAGATTCCGACCGACCTACGGCTTTCGGTGGCCAAGCTTCTGACGCCCGGCGTCGGCGGTGCCCGCGAGCAATGGCGCGCCGGTGGCCTGCTGGCACAATTCCTGCCGCAGTCGCCGGAACGCATGCGCGTACCCGACCTTCCCGGGGGCGACGGCGATCCGCGTGAGGAAATCCACGACCCGACCGACAATTCCTGGCAGGAACTGCTGGCGCTGCTTGGTACCATTGAACCGACCGAGCTGATCGATCCGACTATCGGCGCCGAGCGGCTGCTTTACCGGCTGTTCCACGAGCATGGTGTCCGCGTCTTCGGCGGCGTGCCGGTCGCCGACCAGTGCTCATGCTCGAGGGAGAAGATCCGCGGCATCCTCGAGGGTTTTTCCGCCGAGGAGATCAGAGACAGCACCGAGGATGGTAGCATTCACGTCGCCTGCGAATTCTGCTCGAAGCAATATGACTTCGACCCGGCGGAATTTGCAGCGGCTCAATAACGAGCGTCAGTGCGGCTGCCTTCGCAGAACTTGGGTTCCTCGCCCCGCAAGGCGGGAAGAGGAATCAAAGTGAACGTCAATTGACGGTGCGCCGGGTGCCTGGCAAATCGAGTGAGAAGGCGGGGATGGCGACGTCGAAGGTCTCGCCCCGCTTGTTGCGCATTGTGTAGTGCCCGACCATGATGCCGGACGGGGTCGAGAGCGGGCATCCAGACGTATACTGATAGCTGTCGCCGGGGTTGAGTCCCGGTTGCTCGCCGACAACCCCGGGGCCGCGCACTTCCTCGACCTTGCCGGTGCCGTCGGTAATGTGCCAGTAGCGCGACAGAAGCTGCACGAACTCGTCCGACTGATTGTCGATGGTCACCTGGTAGCCCCAGACATAGCGGTTTTGCGGCGGGTCGGAGTGATCCTCCAGATAGAACGGCCTGACCTGCACTTCGATGTTGCGGGTGACGGCGCTGTACATAAACTGCTCCAAAGCAATGTAGATGGAACTTTCGACGCTCAGCGCAGTTTGATCAACGATGCGCGTCATCTCCTTGCCCGACTCAAGCGCAGGTGCCGAAAAACAATGTCATTTAAGTGACACATGACAATGATGGTGTGCAGGCTTGTGCCGGGCGACTCGGTGTTCTGTCGAATTGTTGAAAACGGCCGTCAGGCGGCCGGCATTTCTGGAGTGACCAGATTTCGATGGAACCGACATTCGCAGCCGCCCTCTTTTCCATAGCTCTCCTTCTTTCAAATCTCGCCAGCGTCCTGTTAGCTTCGCTGAAGCTGAAGCGAGCAGCCAGGATCGCATCGCCCGCCGCCACCGTGCTACCGGTATCGATCGTCGTCCCGGCGCGCGGCGTCGAGCCGTTTACCGAGGAGACGCTGGAGCGCGCCTTCTCACTCGACTGGCCGCGCTACGAACTCATCTTCTGCGTCGCCCATGCCGACGACCCCGTGGTCAAGTCGATCACCGCTGCAATGGCGCGTTTTCCGGCTATACGCGCCCGGCTGCTCGTCGGCGACGACCGCATCAGCGGCAATCCGAAACTCAACAATTGCGTGAAGGGTTGGGAAGCGGCGCTTTATCGCTGGGTCATCCTTGCCGATTCCAACGTGCTTATGCCGAGCGATTATGTCCAGCAGCTGATGGCGGCATGGCGGCCCGACACCGGCCTCGTCTGCTCGACGCCGATCGGCTCGCGGCCTGAAGGGTTTTGGGGGGAGGTCGAATGCGCCTTTCTCAACACGCTGCAGGCACGCTGGCAGTACGCTGGAGAGGCGCTCGGCCTTGGCTTCGCCCAGGGCAAGAGCATGTTGTGGAACAAGCCGATGCTTGACGCCAATGGCGGCATCCGCGCACTGGCCGCCGAGATTGCCGAGGACGCCGCCGCGACCAAGCTGGTCAACCGGCTCGGACTGCGGGTCAATCTTGTCGCTTCGCCGTTCGAACAGCCGCTCGGCCGGCGCACGCTTGGCGAGATCTGGTCTCGGCAGGCGCGTTGGGCGCGGCTGCGCCGCGTCACCTTCGCGCTGTTCTTCGCCCCCGAGATCCTGATCGGCGCGGCGCCGCCGCTGGTGCTTGCGCTGATCGCGGCGGCTGACGCCGGCGTCAGCCTGCCGGCAACCGCCATCGCCGTGCTGGTCGCGGCCTACCTGCCGGAATGTGCCCTGGCCTGGGTCAAAGGATGGCACCTGTCGCTGCGCACCATCTTGGCAATGATGGTTCGCGACTGCATGCTGCCGGCGATATGGGCGCGCGGCTGGCTGAGCGGCGCCGTCGACTGGCGCGGCAACGTTATGACCATCCAGACCAAGGCCGTCGCGGAGCTGGAAGAGACCCCGTCCGGCGCCTGACCGGCACGTCCGGCGCGGGCTGTACGAACCCGCTCGCCCTGTTCGGCCAGCCTTATCCGGCAGCTCTCAGCGCTTGCTCGATATCTTCGAGCAGATCGTCGGTATCTTCCAGGCCCACGGAAAGCCTGAGCGTTCCCGGTCCGATGCCGAGCTCGGCGCGGGCCTCATCGGTCAAATTCTTGTGCGTGGTCGTCGCCGGATGGGTGATCAAGCTCTTGGCGTCGCCGAGATTGTTGGAAATCAGCACGATGTCGAGCGCGTTCTGGAAAGCAAAGGCCGCCTGCTTGCCGCCCTTCACATCCAGGCAGATCAGCGTCGAACCACCCGACATCTGCTTCTTGACCACGGCCGCTTGCGGGTGGTCGGCACGGCCGGGATAGATGACGCGGGCGATTTGCGGGCGCTCGGCGAGGAAATCCGCGATGCGGCCGGCACTTTCCGTCTGCTGGCGTACGCGCAGCGGCAGCGTCTCCAGGCCTTTCAGCAGGGTCCAGGCATTGAAGGGCGAGAGGCTGGGGCCGGTGTGGCGGAAATAGTCATGCAGGTTCTCGTCGATCCATTTTTTGTCCGACAAGATAACGCCTCCAAGGCAGCGCCCTTGGCCGTCAATATGCTTGGTGGCCGAATAGACGACGATATGGGCGCCGAGCTGCAAGGGTTTCTGCTGCAAGGGCGTGGCGAAGACATTGTCGACGATCAGCCTGGCGCCGATCGAGTTGGCAAGTGCCACGACGGCGGCGATGTCGACCACCTCCAGCGTTGGGTTGGTCGGGCTTTCCAGGAAGAACAGTTTGGTGTTCGGCTTGACCGCCTGTTCCCAATTGGCGATGTCAGTGCCATCGACCAGCGTTGCCTCGATGCCGTATTTCGGCGCCAGCGTCTCGACCACCCAGCGGCAGGAGCCGAACAATGCGCGCGCCGCCACGATATGGTCGCCCGCCTTGGCGCTGCACAGCAATGCTGCCGTCACCGCCGCCATGCCGGACGCCGTGGCGCGCGCGTCCTCGGCGCCTTCCAGCGCGCACATACGCTTTTCGAACATGTCGACCGTCGGATTGGCATAGCGCGAATAGATGAAGCCCGGCTCCTCACCCTTGAAGCGCGCTTCCGCTGCTTGCGCCGTCTCGTAGACATAGCCTTGGGTGAGATACATCGCCTCAGAGGTCTCGCCGAAGCCGGAACGCAGCGTCCCGGCATGCACGAGTGCGGTCTGAGGCTTCCAGTCGCGCTTCTTGGTCATCATTCTATCCAAACACCAAAAATGGTCCAAACAACAAAAAACCGGTCGCGAAAGTCGCAACCGGTCCATATGGCCTTGCGGCCCGACGGTCCTTTAGCGACTTGTTTAACGTGGCTGCAAGCCGACCGGCCAAATCACCACGGGATAACGAGCTTTAGACCCGCACCACGCTTGCGTCAATTGCCGGCATGATTAAGACGGTTGTACCAAGCAGGTGCCAAAGGCGTCCACGGTTTGTGGCAAGGACCTGTGACGAAACAAGACCTCGCCCGGTGTTCGAACGGAGCCAGACCCTTGCGGCAGACAGGCATTCTTCCCGATCGGGATATTTCCGCGCTGTTCCAGACGGGCGCGCTGAAATCGCCGCGCGCGCTCGATGCCGACCAGATCCAGCCGGCCAGCCTTGACCTCAGGCTCGGCGACAAGGCCTGGCGCGTGCGTGCTTCCTTCTTGCCCGGCCCCGACCACAGAGTTGTCGACAAGCTCGACCGGCTGAAGTTGCACGAGATCAACCTCGCCGAAGGTGCCGTGCTCGAAACCGGCTGCGTCTACATCGTGCCACTGCTCGAAAGCCTGGCGCTGCCCGCGCATATTTCGGCTTCGGCCAACCCGAAGAGCTCGACCGGGCGGCTCGACATCTTCACTCGGGTAATGACCGACCGCGGCCACGAGTTCGACAAGATCGCCGCCGGCTATGAAGGCCCGCTCTATCTGGAGGTCAGCCCGCGCACCTTCCCGATCGTCGTGCGCACCGGCTCGCGCCTGTCGCAGATCAGGTTCCGCACCGGCAATGCGCTTTTGTCGGAAAGCGAACTGCACGACCTGCATCGCGCCGAGATGCTGGTCGCCACCGAGCCGCCCAACATCTCAGGCGGCGGCATCGCGTTGTCGATCGACCTCGACGGTGACAAGGACGGGCTGGTCGGCTATCGCGGCAAGCACCACACCGGCCTGGTCGACGTCGACAAGCGCGCCGCGCAGGATGTCGTCGATTTCTGGGAGCCGCTCTACAAGAGCGGTGCCGGCGAGCTGGTGCTCGATCCGGACGAATTCTATATCCTGGTGTCACGCGAGGCGGTGCATGTGCCGCCGCTCTACGCCGCCGAAATGACGCCCTTCGATCCGTTGGTCGGCGAGTTTCGCGTCCATTATGCCGGTTTCTTCGACCCCGGTTTCGGCCATTCGGCGTCGGGCGGCACCGGCAGCCGGGCGGTGCTCGAGGTGCGTAGCCACGAAGTGCCGTTCATTCTCGACCATGGCCAGATCGTCGGGCGGCTGGTCTACGAGCACATGCTGAAACGGCCGCAGGCACTCTACGGCACCGATCTCGGCTCCAACTATCAGGCGCAGGGCCTAAAACTGTCCAAGCATTTCCGCGCGGCGCGCTGAGCTTCCCCTTACTTGCGGCTATGCCGGCTCAAAGCGCCTTCACCGCCACCTTCACCGGCTGCTCGATTTCGAGCGGGTTGCGCAGCGGCAGGCCGAAATCCTGCGCCTCGATTTCGAACACGTCGCCGGCCTCCGTCCTGATGCCGTCGGCGAAGGACAGCGTCGCCGTGCCGAACATGTGCACATGCACGTCGCCCGGCTGGCGGAAGGCCGAGTATTTGAAGTGGTGATGCTCGAGATTGCCAATGGTGTGCGACATGTTCGCCTCGCCCGACAGGAACGGCTTTTCCCAAAGCAGCTTGCCGTGGCGCAGGATGCGTGAAGCGCCGCGAATGTCGGACGGCAGGTCGCCGATCAGGATCTCCGGCCCGAACGAGGCGTTGCGCAGTTTCGAATGGGCGAGGAAGAGATAATTCACGCGCTCGGTGACGTGGTCGGAAAACTCGTTCGACAGCGTGAAGCCGACGCGGAACGGGGCGCCGTCGTCGCCGATCACATAGATTCCGGCGATTTCCGGCTCCTCGCCGGCATCCTGGGCGAAGGCGGGCGACATGAGCGCCGCGCCGGGCGCCACTGCCATGGTACCGTTGCCCTTGTAGAACCATTCGGGCTGCACGCCGATCTGGCCCTTCGCCGGCTTGCCGCCCTCCAGCCCCATGCGGAACATCTTCATGGAATCGGTCAGCTGTTCCTCGCCGCCATCGCTGAGCTTCTTGTGCATGGAATCGCGGGTCGCGGCGGAGCCGAGATGCGTCAGCCCGGTGCCGGTGAGATGGAGATGCGCCGGATCGGGATGGTTGATCGGCGACAGCAGCCGTCCCTTCTTGTAGGCTGCGTCGAGATCGACGGTTTCGCCGAAGCCCTTGCGCTCGATCAGGGCGACAAGCCCGGTGCCGGTGCGCGCGGCTTCCATCGCCAGCGAATAGACGCTGCGAGCGCCGTTGATGACGCGGGTCTTGCCGCCGTTGCGGGCAACGACGCGGATCGTCTCGGCGTCGTCGAGGATCTGTGAGATCAGCATGGTAACCCTCTCTGAATTGCGGCCTGCCTTCTTGGCAAACCCTGCCCGGCGCGGCTCGGACCCTGTCCACGCCGCGGTTGAAATTCTTCGTCCGGATTGCGCTCGCGGGTCAGGTCCCTCGGGGACTTCTTCGCGCCGCCCGGCAGCGCCGCGATGTGACCTGTATGCCTCCTGGTTGCCTCTCAAGCCTTGTTCTTGTTGTAGACGTCGAAGACGACGGCGCCGAGCAGCACCAGGCCTTTGACCACCTGCTGCCAATCGACATTGACGCCCATGATCGACATGCCGTTGTTCATGACGCCCATGATGAAACCGCCGACCACCGCGCCGATGACCTGGCCGACGCCGCCCATCGCCGAAGCGCCACCAATGAACACCGCGGCGATGACGTCGAGTTCGCTGCCGAGGCCCGCCGCAGGCACCGCCTGCCCCAGGCGCGCCGCGATAATCAGGCCGCCGAGTGCCGACAGCACGCCCATGTTGATGAACACCATCAACGTCAGCCGTTCGGTCTTGATGCCCGATAGCTGGGCTGCCTTGGCATTGCCGCCCATCGCATAGATGCGGCGTCCGATCGTCATGCGTTTGGTAACGAAGACGAACAACGCTATCAGCACGCCCATCACCATGAGAACGATGGGCAGGCCCCTATAGGTGGCGAATTGGTAGACCAGAAACAGTGCCAGCCCGCTGATCACCAGGGTCTTGACGACGAACAGCGAGAAAGGCTCGGCTTCGTAGCCATGCCGCTCGCGGGTGCGCCGCGCCCTGAGCCCGAAATAGGCATAGGCGAGCACGGCGGCGAGGCCGATCACGATAGTCGTCAGGTGCAGCGTCAGGCCGCTGCCGACAATGGTTTTGCCGGCGGCGTTCACGGTCGGTGGTATCAGCGTCAATGGGCCGATCAGGTCCGGAATGAAGCCGGAACTCAGCGCCTTGAAGCCGACTGGAAGCGGCCCCACGGAAGACCCGCCACCCAGCAGCGCCTGACAGATGCCGCGGAAGATCAGCATGCCCGCCAACGTGACGATAAAGCTCGGTATTCGGTGATAGGCAATCCAGTAGCCTTGTGCCGCGCCGATCGCGCCACCCACGATCAGGCAGATGATCGACACCACCAGCGGATTGCTCAATGGGCCAAGCGGCCAGATAACCATCATCATCGCCGCCAGTGCGCCGATGAAGCCGGCGACTGAGCCGACGCTGAGATCGATATGGCCCGAAACGATCACCAGAAGCATGCCCAGCGCCATCACGATGATGAAGCTGTTCTGCTGCACGAGATTGCTGAGGTTCACCGGCTTGAACAGCGTTCCGGACGTGGTGAACTGGAAGAACACCATGATTGCGATCAACGCCAGCACCAACCCGTATTCGCGCAGATTGGTGACCAGCGCCGAGACGGCAATGCGAGGTGCCTGTTGTATATCCTGGGCGACGCCGGTTTGCGGCCCGGGAGCGCTTTCGGTGCTCATGATGCTTTCCCTTCTCCACGGACGATGGCGCGCATGATCTTTTCCTGGCTGGCGTCGCTCGCCGCCATTTCGCCGACGATGCGTCCTTCGTTCATGACGTAGATGCGGTCGGTGATACCGAGCAGTTCGGGCATTTCCGACGAGATGACGATGATTGCCTTACCCTCGGAGGCGAGACGCGCGATGATCGTATAGATTTCATATTTGGCGCCGACATCGATACCGCGTGTCGGCTCGTCGAGGATCAGCACTTCCGGATTGGCGAACAGCCATTTCGACAGCACCACCTTCTGCTGATTGCCGCCAGAAAGGTTGCCGGTCATCTGGTAGACGCTTGAGGCGCGGATATTGGTCCTGCCGCGATAATCGTTGGCGACGGAAAGCTCGCGCAAATCGTCGATAACGCCATGGCGCGAGACGCCGGGCAGGTTGGCCAGCGTGATGTTATGCTTGATATGGTCGATCAAGTTGAGACCGTAGGTCTTGCGGTCCTCCGTAACATAGGCGATGCCGTGTTCCACCGCCTTGCTCACCGAAGAGACATCGATCGGCTTGCCGTTAAGGAACACCTCGCCCGTGATGCGACGGCCATAGGACCGGCCGAACAGGCTCATGGCAAACTCGGTCCGGCCGGCGCCCATCAGCCCGGCAATGCCGACCACCTCGCCCTTGCGGGCGTTGAGGTTGATGCCCTTGATGACCTGCCGCTCGGCATGGATGGGATGGTAGACCGACCAGTTTTTCACTTCGAGAACGGTCTCACCGATCTTCGGCTCTCGCGGCGGGTAGCGGTCGTCGAGCGAACGGCCGACCATCGAGGTGATGATGCGGTCCTCCGAGATGTCCTTCTTGGCCAACGTCTCGATGGTCCGGCCGTCACGGATGATCGTGACCTTGTCGGCGACCCGGTTCACCTCGTTGAGCTTGTGGGAGATCAGGATCGAAGTGATGCCCTGCCGCTTGAATTCGAGCAGCAGATCGAGCAGCGCCTGGCTGTCCTTTTCGGACAGGCTCGCCGTCGGCTCGTCCAGAATGAGCAGCTTCACTTCTTTGCTGAGCGCCTTGGCGATCTCGACCAGCTGCTGCTTGCCGACGCCGATATTGGTGATCAGCGTGTTGGGGTCTTCCTTGAGGCCGACCTTCTTGAGCAGGGCGCTGGTGCGCGTCTCGTTGGCATTCCAGTCGATGACGCCGTATTTGGCCTGCTCGTTGCCGAGAAATATGTTTTCGGCGATAGACAGCATCGGCACCAGCGCAAGCTCCTGGTGGATGATGACGATGCCCTTGCGCTCGCTGTCATGGATGCCTTTGAAATGGCACTCATCGCCGCGATAGATGATCTGGCCGTCATAGGTGCCGGACGGATACACACCCGACAGCACCTTCATCAGCGTCGACTTGCCGGCGCCGTTCTCGCCGACCACGGCATGGATCTCGCCTTCCTCGACCATGAGCTTGACGTTCGACAGCGCCTTGACGCCTGGAAACGTCTTGGTGATGTCGCGCATCTCCAAAATCGTCGATGCCATTGAGAATACCACTCCTGCGAGGTCCGCAAACAATACCGGGCTGGCTCGCCAACGAAAAGGGGCCCTGCCTGCGCAGGACCCCAGGCTTTGTAACCGCGATTACTTCAGTTCTTCGGCCTTGATGTAGCCGGAGTCGACCACCAGCGCCTGGTAGTTCGACTTGTCGACGTCATGCGGCGTCAACAGGATCGAGGGAACGACCTTGACGTCGTTGTTGTAGGTCGTGGTGTCGAGGCCTTCCGGCTTGCCGCCCGAGAGCACCTTGTCGACGAGTTCGACCGTCGCCTTGGCGAGTTCGCGGGTGTCCTTGAACACGGTCGAATACTGCTCGCCGGCGATGATCGCCTTGACCGAAGCGGTCTCGGCGTCCTGTCCGGTGACGATCGGCCATGGCTGATCGGCAGTGCCGTAGCCTACGGCGCGCAGCGAAGCGATGATGCCGCGCGACAGGCCGTCATAGGGCGAGAGCACGCCATCGACGCGGCTGCCGTCCGAGTAGTTGGCGGAGAGCAGATTGTCCATGCGGGCCTGGGCGGTTGCCGCCAGCCAGCGCAGCGTGCCGACCTTGTCCATGCCCATCTGGCCGGACTTCACGACGAGGGTCTTGTCGTCGATCAGCGGCTGAAGAACCGACATGGCGCCGTTATAGAAGAAGAACGCATTGTTGTCGTCCGGCGAACCGCCGAACAGCTCGATGTTGAACGGGCCTTTCTTCTCGGGATAGCCGAGGCCCTTGAGCAGCGATTTGGCCTGGATGACGCCGACGCCGAAATTGTCGAAGGTGGTGTAGTAGTCGACATTTGGCGTCTTCTTGATCAGGCGGTCGTAAGCGACGACGACGACGCCGGCGTCATTCGCCTTCTGCAGCGCATCGCCCATCGTGGTGCCGTCGATCGAAGCGATGATCAGCGCCTTCGGGCCTTTGGTGATTTCGTTTTCCAGTTGGCTGAGCTGGTTCGGAATGTCGTCCTGCGCGTATTGCAGGTCGACAGTGTAGCCCAGAGCCTCGAGCTGGGACTTGACGGCGTCGCCGTCGTTGATCCAGCGCTGCGAGGTCTTGGTGGGCATCAGCACGCCGACCAGGCCTTCGCCCGCTTGCGCCGGCAGCGTCATAGCCGCGATGCCTAGGGCCGCGACGGCGGCCAGTGTCTTGATAATCTTCACATTAACTCTCCCTGGTTGATGGACGCGTACCCTTGGGTTTCGTGGGCCGCGCAATCGTGCAGGAGCGCCAAACGCGCCGCTGCCGTCAATCGATCTCCGGTATCCTCCCAATCGGCCCCGAAACTCTGGTTCAATCGATACGAGTTTTCCCTCGTCACCGACCGTCAAGTCTCAGGACGCGCGAAGGGTGTGTCGCTTTGCCATAACTGTCAAATGCGATCTTTGATGGTTGCTATATCGAGACTGATATGGCTTAGGCTAGTGACGACGCTGCCGGATCCAGCTGGGGCGCCGGGCGTAGGAGTAGGGAAAAATCATGGCGGCGCTGCGAAATCCTGGTGGAATATCAGCCGGTTACGATGAGATTCCGCGCGATGGCGGAACCCTGCTGCGCAGCGGCTTGAGCCTGCGTCACATGCGTATGATCGCAGCCCTCGACGAGCACGGCCGGGTGAGTGCCGCGGCCCAGGTCATGAACATCTCGCAGCCGGCGGCTTCGCGCATGATCGCCGAGATGGAGGCGGTGCTCGACGTCAAGCTCTGCGAAAGGCTGCCGCGTGGCATCACGCTGACGCCCTATGGCAAGGCGTTGGCACGGCGCGCGCGGTCGATCCTGCTCGAGATGCGCGAGGTCGACCGCGAGATCTTCGAGCTCAAGGCGGGCAAGGGCGGCTCGGTGTTCCTGGGCGCGGTCACGGCACCGGCGATCGAGCTGGCGGTGCCGGCGATCCGCGAGATCCGGCGCCTCTATCCGCGCATCGAGATCACCATGCAGGTCGAGACCTCGAACGTGCTGGCGCGCGAGCTGATCGCCTCTCGGCACGATTTCATCATCGCCCGCATCCCCGACGACCTCAATCCGCGGCTGTTCGAGGCCCGCGTCATCGGCGTCGAGAAGGCCTGCCTGATCGTGCGCCGCGGCCACCCGCTGACCAAGGGCAAGGCAGTGCGGTTGGAAGACACCGCCGCCTATGACTGGGTTTTCCAGTCGGGCGGCTCGCCGCTGCGCCAAGCCATGGAAAGCAACTTTTTGAACCGCAACATCGCGCTGCCGGATCGCATCCTCAACACCAGCTCGCTGTTACTGACTCTGGTCATGGTCGCGCAATCCGACGCGATCGCGCCGGTGTCGATCCAGGTCGCGAAGTTCATTCAGAACCCCGAAGGGCTCGACGGCGCCATCGACGTCGTCCAGACCGAGTTCGACATCGAGGTCAGGCCCTACAGCCTGATCACGGTAAAGAACCGCGCGCTGTCGCCGGCGGCCAAGATGCTGCACGATTTTATTTTGCGGGAGGTGGGCTGAGGATTGGAGCGGGTAGCGGGGCGCATCCCGTGGCCGGCCAGACGACCAGACAGGCCCACCAGCAGCGGCGCCGATGCACGTCGGCCACAACTGCTGCGTGATGCTCAAAAAAAGCCCGCCAGCAGAAGCGAGCGGGCCAAGGGTAGACATTCCGGTTGGGGTCATTCGAGGCCCCGCCGACCCTCAATGTGAGATATTCGACGAACTGGCACATCGGCCAAACAGATGAAGGACGGCCAGCCGAGCTGTAAAACTGCCTGTAAAGCCGCAAGTTTTCAACATCGCCAACTCAGGCGCAACCCGTGTGGCAAAAGCTGGAGCGGGTAGCGGGAATCGAACCCGCGCGTTCAGCTTGGGAAGCTGACAAGCTACCATTACATCATACCCGCGCTGGTTCCTCCGATATCATGGCCCGGCGCCGATGCGCAATCCGGTTTGAGGGCTCGGCTTGATGCCGGGCGGTCAACTGCGTATTTCTGGGCATGTGCCCGAATCGCGGCACCCGACTGTGGAGACAGGCCTTGTCCGCACTGAACCGCTTTCTCGGCGATACGCCGCTCCGGGTGATCTTGAAGCTGCTTGTGGTGTCGTTCCTCGTCGGCCTGGTCATGAACGCCTTCGGCTGGTCGCCGATGGACGTGCTCTACGGCATCCGCAAATTCTTCATCGACCTGTGGAATTTGGGCTTCCACGCCATCGACCGCTTCCTCGGCTACATCCTGCTCGGTGCCGCGATCGTCGTGCCGGCCTTCATCCTGCTCAGGATCGCCAATTTCAGGAAGTAGAGCATGATCCCAAAAAGTGGGAACCGGCTTTCGGAAAAGATCATGCTCAAACAAACAGCCTTTCACGCGTAGCCCGCAGCCACCTCGAACAGGATGGCGTGGCGTGCGGCAAGTGCTGCGACATCCGTCGAATAGCCGCCGCCGATAACGCCGCACATCGGGACGCCTAGCGTGCGGAAATGGCGGATCACCATATCGTCGCGGGCGCGCAGCCCGTCATTCGACAGCGCCAGCCTGCCGAGCCGGTCCTCGGCATGGACATCGACGCCGGCATTGTAGAAGACGAGATCCCAGCGCTTTCGCGCCGACAGCTCCGGCAGGATGGCGCCCAGCCGCTCCAGATAGGCTGCATCGCCGGTGCCGTCGGGCAGGGCGACGTCGAGGTTGGAGGCGATCTTGCGCGCGGGGTAGTTGCGGTCGCCATGCATGGAGAAGGTAAACACGCGCGGCTCGTCGTTCAGGATATCCGCCGTGCCGTCGCCCTGATGCACGTCGAGGTCGACGACCAGGATGTTTTGGGCGGCACCTTCGGCGAGCAGCACCAGCGCGGCAACGGCCACGTCGTTGAAGGTGCAGAAGCCGGCGCCTTGCGCGCGCCGCGCGTGATGACTGCCGCCGGCCGTGTTGCAAGCGATTCCGTTCAGCAAAGCCAGCCGCGCCGCCATCACCGTGCCGGCCGTTGCGAGCTGCGCCCTCAGCGAAACCCGCGGTCCCACGGGAAAGCCGATCTCGCGCTCGATCCTCACCGGCACGTCGCAGGCAAGCACCTGGTCGACATAGTCTGCCGCGTGGGCAAGCTTCAGCCATGATGGCCGCGCCACCGCTGGTGTGTTGAGCGCTTCGGGCCGCGCCAGGCCGCGTGCCCGCAAGGCGTCCATCAGCAGCGGATATTTGCTCATCGGGAAGCGGTGGTTGACGGCGAAACCGGCGTCGTAATCGGGATGATGAACGATCTGCAAGGACATGGGACGGCCGGTGCGCCAGAGGCCGGTTTCGGTTGACCATGCCGGGATGGATGGTTGCGCGAGGTCCGCAAACTGGGGCACATCGGCTAGCCGATCAAGCCGCAACAGGAAGCAACACACGTTTGGAGCAGGCTTTGCCCACCGAAGCCCACGTCACCGAAGCCAGGGCTTTCGTCGTCACCAACCGTTCGGTGCTCGCCATCGCCGTGCCGATGACGCTTGCCTATCTGACGACGCCGTTGCTCGGAATTGTCGACACGGCGGTGGTCGGACAGTTCGGCGACGCCGCCCTTCTCGGCGGCCTGGCGGCCGGCGCCCTGATCTTCGACGTCGTTTTCACCACCTTCAACTTCCTGCGCTCCGGCACCACCGGCCTCGTCGCCCAGGCCTTCGGGCGCGGCGATGCACTGGAGGAGCAGGCGGTGTTCTGGCGCGCCGTGCTGATCGCGGTCGTCGCCGGCATCGTGTTTGCCGCACTTGCGCCCCTGGTTTCGGCTGCCGGGCAATGGTTCATCGGCGCCGAGCCGCGCGTCGGCGCGGCGATGGACGTCTATATCCGCATCAGGATGCTCGCAGCACCGTTCTCGCTTATCAATTACGCCATCCTTGGTTATGTGCTGGGGCGCGGCGAGGGCGGGCTCGGGCTGATGCTGCAGCTGGTGCTGAACGGCATCAATATCGCGCTCTGCTTCCTGCTCGCCCTGGAGCTTGGCTGGGGCGTTGCCGGCGTCGCCTGGGCGACGCTCACCGGCGAGTTCGTCGCCATGCTGCTTGGTCTCGCCATCGTCGGCCGGCGCTTCTGGGCCGCACCCAGGCTGCCGCGCCATCGCGTCCTCGATTTGCCGGCATTCCTGCGCATGATGTCGCTCAATCGCGATATCATGATCCGCTCCTTCTCACTGCTCGCCGCCTTCGCGCTGTTCACGCGCCAAGGCGCGCAATTCGGCACGCTGACGCTGGCCGCCAACGCCGTGCTGATGAACCTCTTCCTGGTTGCCGGCTATTTCCTCGACGGTTTCGCCACCGCCGCCGAACAGCTGGCCGGGCGCGCCATCGGCGCCCGTGCCGCCACGGCGTTTGACCAGGCGGTGCGGCTGACGCTGCTTTGGGGGCTCGGCCTGGCAGGCGTGGCGACGCTCGTGCTCCTGCTGGAAGGCACCGGTCTGGTCGCCCTGATCACGACCTCGACAGACGTCCGCGCCGTCGCCGACATCTACTTGCCATGGGCGGCATTCACCGCACTCAGCGGCGTGCTGGCTTTCGAGATGGACGGTGTTTTCATCGGCGCGACATGGTCGCGCGACATGCGCAACATGATGCTGGTGTCGTTCCTGGCGTTCAGCGCCGCGTTGCTGATCCTGGCGCCGGCGTTCGGCAATCACGGCCTGTGGGCGGCGCTGCACGTGTTCCTGCTGGTACGCGGCTTCAGCCTGCTCACTATATTGCGGCTGCGGGTGCGCACGGCCTTTAACTGATCGCTAAAGCGGTTTCGTCGCCCAGTGATCGAGGCGGCTGTCGCGAAGCTCGCGCAGCGACTTCAGCCCTTGACTGTCCATGAAACGGACCATGCCGGAAAGAATACGCCCCGGCAGCGCAGGCCCGGCATAGATCATGCCGGTATAGAGCTGGACGAGATCGGCGCCGGCACGGATCTTTTCCAGCGCCGTCTCGGCGGAATCGACGCCGCCGACGCCGATGATGGCGGGATCCGGGCCAAGTAGTTTTCGCATCCTTGCCAGCACGATGGTCGAGCGCTCGAACAAGGGTTTTCCCGAAAGCCCGCCGGTCTCGCCGGCAAGGCCGGCGCTGCGCAGGCCGGCTCGCGCGATCGTGGTGTTGGAGACGATGACGCCGTCCATTTGCTTGTCGGTGATCTCGGCGGCGATGTCCTCCAGTTCGGCCTCGACCAGGTCCGGCGCGATCTTGAGAAAGACGGGCGGCTTTGCCGGTGCCGCCGCACGCGCGGCCATGACCCGCGACAGGAGTTCACCAAGCTGTTCGCGCGCCTGCATGTTGCGCAGGCCCGGCGTGTTTGGCGAGGAGATGTTGATCGTCAGATAGCCGGCGTATCGCGCAAACCTGATCACGCCGCGCTCATAGTCGCCGACGCGGTCGGCGCTGTCCTTGTTGGCGCCGATGTTGACGCCGACGACGCCGGCGCGGCCCTTGCGGGCAGCAAGACGCTTTTCCGCGGCGGCGTGGCCTTCATTGTTGAAGCCCAGCCGGTTGATCACTGCCCCGTCCGAAGGCAGCCGGAAGATGCGCGGCTTCGGATTGCCCGTCTGGGGCAGCGGCGTGATCGTGCCGACCTCGGCGAAGCCGAAGCCGAGGCCGAGCAGCGCGTCCGGCACTTCGGCATTCTTGTCGTAACCCGCGGCCATGCCGAGCGGGTTCGGAAAATCGAGCCCGCAGATGCGTGTCTTCAACCTGTCGTCTCGCAAAGGGCGCCCGGCGACCGGCAGGCCGCATCTCAGCGCGGCAATCGACAGCCCATGCGCGGTTTCCGGATCGAGCGTGAACAGCAGTTTTTGGCCGATCCGGTCGAACGCGCTCATTCGGCCTCCAGCGCCGGGAATTCATGCCGGCCGTGGGCGCCGAGCGGCAATGCCTGCACAGAAACGACCGCATTGAGGCCGAGCCCGCCGTAGAGATGAGGGAACAAGGCGCCGCCGCGCGAGACCTCATATTTCAGCGCGTCGCCGAGGCGCGCGCTGTCGACGGCGACCAGCAGCAACCCGCTTTGGCCGGTGAAATGTCTGGCCGCCGTTTCCCGAACCTGCCCGGCGGTGGAAAAATGGATGAAGCCGTCGGCGACGTCGATCGGCGCGCCGGTGAAGCGGCCTTCTCGTTCAGCCTCGCGCCACAGCGCCTCGGGAACTATCTTGTAGATGATCTCGGACATCATTGCGCTATAGTCCGAACAGATCATGCGGGGAAGGGCAGGCCCGCGTTCTTCCCCATTTCAGGTTCTTCCCCAATTCCGGCGCAAACTGTGATAGATTGCGCCGACTGGCTCATGGAGGAAAACATGCGTCTGAAACACGTCTTGATCCCCGCAGCACTGGTCTCGCTTGTCGCAGCTTCGGCCTTTTCCGAGGAAGCCGATCGCTACCGGCTGGAAAAATCGGCCAATGGCTATGTGCGCATGGATACGCAGACCGGCGCCATGTCGCTCTGCGAGGAGCGTTCCGGTCAGCTCGTCTGCAAGACAGCGGCCGACGAACGTGCCGCCTTCCAGGATCAGGTCGACCGGCTGCAAAATTCGGTGAAGGCGCTCGACGAACGCGTCGCCAAGCTCGAAAATTCGCTAGCCGCGCGTTTCGAATCGACTTTGCCCAGCGAGGAGGATTTCAACAAGACGATGGGCTACATGGAGCGCTTCCTGCGCAGCTTCATGGATATCGTCAAGGACATGGACAAGGACGAAGACGGCGCCAAGCCCAATTCGCAAAAGACCTAGGCAATTCGCAAAAAGACCTAGGGCGGGAATAGCAAGCCGGCCACGCCGAACAGCAGGCGTAGGGTTATGATCGTTCAGATCCTGCAAGGCGGAAAATCGCCAACGGGATTCGGGGAGGGATATCACCGTTGGGCTACACATTCGTCATCGCCGACGATCATCCGCTTTTTCGCGGTGCATTGAGGGAGGCACTCGCCGGCATCGGAGATGTTGCCGCCATTCACGAGGCCGGCGATTTCGAAAGCGCCAAGGCGCTGGTCCTGGCCAATGAGGATGTCGATCTGGTCCTGCTCGACCTCTCGATGCCGGGCGCAAGCGGCCTTTCCGGCCTGATCTCGTTGCGCGGCATCCATCCGGCGGTGCCGATGATGGTGGTCTCGGCGCATGACGATCCGGTGACGATCCGGCGCGCGCTCGACCTGGGCGCCTCGGGGTTCATCTCCAAATCGGCCAGCATGGAAGAGATCCGCAATGCGGTGCAGTCGGTGCTCGCAGGCGACATCGCGGCACCCGCCGGGGTCGATCTCGGCGTCGAGCGCGATCCCGAGATTTCCGACCTGATCAAGCGGCTGCAGGCGCTGACGCCACAGCAGACGCGCGTGCTCGGCATGCTGGCGGAGGGACTGCTCAACAAGCAGATAGCCTATGAGCTCGGCGTCTCCGAAGCGACGATCAAGGCGCATGTCTCGGCCATCCTGCAGAAGCTCGGCGTCGACAGCCGCACCCAGGCGGTCATCCTTTTGTCCAAGATCGGCAGCGACCCGGTTCAGGCGGCTGGCTGATTCTCATTCGGCCGCCGGCGCCAGCGGCCTGACCCTGGCCATCATCGAGCGCAGCATCGCCGGTTTCAGCGGTTTGCTGATCACCGGCACGTCGAGCCTGCCAGCAGCGGCGCGAACCTCGCTGGAGCGGTCGGCGGTGACCAGCACGGCCGGCAGGTCCTCGCCATGGATCGCACGCAACTGGGCGATCAATTCGAGGCCGGTCTTGTCGTCGAGATGATAGTCGGCAAGCACAATGTCCGGCCGATGCATGGCGGACCTGTCGAGATCCTCCGCGCCGGAAAGCGTGTCGACGCTGCAGCCCCAGCCCTCGAGCAGCAGCCGCATGCCGTCGAGGATGCGGCCGTCATTGTCGATGCAGAGCACATGCAGCCCGGCAAGCGAGGTCGTAGCGCGGGCAGGCGGCTTCGCCTCGGCCTCGCGCCGCGGTGCCTGCACGGCCGCCACCGGCAGCAGCACGGAAAAGCGCGTGCCCTTGCCGGGATTGGAGAAGATCCGGATTTCAAGGCGCAGGACGCGGGCGATGCGGTCGACGATGGAGAGCCCCAAGCCGAGGCCTTCCGCCTCGCGCATGCCCTCGTCGAGCCGGGTGAATTCGCGGAACACGGTGTTGAGCTTGTCGCCGGCAATGCCGATGCCGGTGTCGATAACCTGGATCTCGGCCAGTTCGCCGCGCCGCCGCACGCCGACCAGGATGCGGCCATGGCGCGTATATTTGATGGCGTTGGAGACCAGGTTCTGGATCAGCCGGCGCAGCAGATTTCGATCCGTCATGACGCTGAGCGACGACGGCATGATCGAGAGTTCGAGCTTCTTTTCGGCGGCAAGCGGCCGGAAGTCGTTGCCGATCTGGCGCAGCAGCCCGTCGAGGCCGAAGCTCGTATCGTCCGGCTTCATCGCGCCGGCATCGAGGCGCGAAATGTCGAGCACCGCGCCGAGAATGGTCTCGACCGATTCCAGTGACGATTCGATATTCATCGCCGCCTTGCCGGCAGGCCCCTTGCCGGTCTTCTCGATCAGCGACGAGCAATAGAGGCGGGCGGCGTTCAGCGGCTGCAGGATGTCGTGGCCGGCGGCAGCGAGGAAGCGCGTCTTGCCGAGATTGGCCTCTTCGGCCAGCATCTGCGCCTGCGCCAGCTCCTCGTTGACGCGGGTGAGCTCGGCGGTGCGGCTCTTCACGCGCTGTTCCAGCGATTCATTGGCGCGCTTCAGCGCCAGATCCTGCTCGACGCGCCCTGAGATGTCGGCATAGGTGGCGACGATGCCGCCGTCCGGCATCGGATTGGAGCGCAATTCCAGGATACGCCCGCTGGTCTTCAGCTCCATCTGCCATGGGCTGACGAAGCTGGTCAGGCGGTTCAGCATGGTGACGCGCTGGTCTGGCGGTATATCGCCGCGCTCGGCAAGGTGGCGCAGGATACGATCGAGCGAGACGCCGACCTGGCCCATTTCGTCGGGCAGGTCGAACAGCGCCCGGTACTGGCGGTTCCAGCAGATCAACCGGAAATCGCGGTCGAAGACGGTGATGCCCTGTTCCATCTGGTCGAGTGCGATCTGCAGCAGGTCGCGATTGTGCTGTAGCGCCTCGGTGGCGTCGTCGAGCAGGCGGAAGGCGTCCTTGGATTCGCGGTCGTTGCGGCGCAGCAGCAGCGACAGGATCAGCCGCGCCGAGGAGGAGCCGACGGCACTGGCCAGAAGCTGCTCGGAGAAGCGGATGACATCCATGCTGGCCTGTTCGTTGCCGTGCAGTGAAGTGCCGCTGCTCTTCTCGAATGACTGGAAGGAGCGCTCGGTGCGTTCGACACCGAGATAGCGCGCAATCGTGTCCTTGAGGTCGTTGACGGTGATCGTGGTGCGGAAGCGGCGCAGGCTCGGCAGCGGCCCCGCCTCGCGCGGCACGAAGATCGACGCCTGGATGCGTTCCAGCGGCACCGACGCGCGCGACAGTGAGCCGAACACAAAAAACAACGTGTTGATCGACAGGCTCCACAGCACGCCATGGTTCAGCGGCTCGGCGACGGTGCCGAACAGGGCTTGCGGCCGCAATGCATCGAAGCCGAACAGGCCGTGGACGAGGATGCCGGTCTCGGGCGCGGCGAGCGAGGGAAGCAGTAGCGTGTAGCTCCAGACGACGATGCCGGCCACCATGCCGAGTGCCGCACCCCTTCCGTTGGCGCCGCGCCAGACCAGGCCGCCGATCATTGCCGGCGCGAACTGCGCGATCGCGGCGAACGACATCAGGCCGATAGAGGATAGCCGCGCGCTGTTTGTGCTCTCGCGGTAGTAAAGGAAGGCGATGAACAGCATGATGAAGATCGCCGCCCGCCGCACATTGAGGATGAGCGTCGACCAGTCCTCGCTCTCTGAGGTCGTGGTCCGCAGCAGCCGGCGCACGAACAGCGGAATGATCAGGTCGTTGGAGATCATGATCGACAGCGCGACGCTTTCGACGATCACCATTGCCGTCGCCGCCGACAGGCCGCCGATAAAGGCGGCCATGGCCAGAACGTCGTGGCCGCTGAACAGCGGCAGTGACAGCACATAGAGGTCGCTGCTGGTCCTGGGGCCGACCAGTTCCAGGCCGGCCAGCGCGATCGGCAGCACGAACAGGTTGATTGCCACGAGATAGAGCGGAAACACCCATGTCGCCGTGCGCAGCTCAGCCTCGCTGCGGTTCTCGACGATGGTGACGTAGAACTGGCGCGGCAGCATGAGGATGGCAAAGCCGCTCAGGCATGTCAGTACCAGCCAGGTCGCGAGCGAGGTGTTGTAGCCCATCGCCTGGCGCACCTGCGTGTTTTCGGCGAGCCGGTCGAACATATCGCCTGGCCCGCCGAAGATCAGAAACGTGACCATCAGGCCTATCGCCAGGAAGGCGGCGAGCTTGACCACGGTCTCGACCGCCACCGCCAGCACCAGACCGTCCTGGTGTTCGGTGGCGTCGGCATGGCGCGTGCCGAACAGCACGGCAAACAGCGCCAGCAGCATGGCAACGACAAGCGAGATGTCGCTGACGAACGGATCGAACGACGGCGGCGAGCCGGTATAGTGCTCGACCATCAGGCTGACCGAGCCGGAGATCGCCTTCAATTGCAGCGCCATGTAAGGCACCGCGCCTATGGTTGCGATCAGCGTGGCGATCGCCGCGACAGCGAAGCTCTTGCCGTAGCGGGCGCCAAGAAAGTCGGCGATCGAGGTGATCTTCTCGGTCTTTGCCAGCCTGACGATGCGCTGCAGCAGCGGAAAGCCGAACACGAACACCAGAACCGGTCCGATATAGATGCCGAGGAATTCGAGGCCGCGCTCGGAGGAGAGCCCGACCGAGCCGAAGAAGGTCCAGGAGGTGCAGTAGATGGCGAGGCTGAGCGCATAGATAAAGGGCCGGGCGCGGCCAGGCCCGGATGAAGTCGAGCGCCGGTCGCCCAGGCTGGCGATAGCAAACAGCAACGTCACATAGGCGATCGCGATGATGACGATGAACCAGCCCTGCACGGCTCGAACTTCCTCCCTGCGCCGGCTTTTTCATCCGGCCTTGCAGACGCAATCACAGCTTGGCCACCGAGTCCATCGCGGCTTTCGGTGCATTATGGCCGCGGCTTCGCGCAATCCTGGCCGGGGAAACACGTCTTTGCTCCTGTCGCAACCGCAGGTTTTTGCTATTCTGCCCGCCGGTCGATGCCGAGGGCGTGGACGGCAGCACGGCCGGTCAGGAAAGGAGGGTCGAATGCTGAAAGAGTTTCAGGAATTCATTTCCAGGGGCAATGTGATGGACCTGGCCGTCGCCGTCATCATCGGCGCTGCCTTCGGCAAGATCGTCACCTCGCTGGTTGACGACATCATCATGCCGGTCATCGGGGCGATTTTGGGCGGATTGGACTTCAACAACTACTTTCTGCCCTTGTCCTCGGCCGTTAACGCCACATCGCTGGCGGATGCCAAGAAGCAGGGCGCGGTCTTCGCCTATGGCAGCTTCATCACCGTGGCGCTGAACTTCCTTATCCTCGCCTTCATTATCTTCCTGATGGTCAAGGCGGTGAACAATCTGCGCCAGCGGCTGGAGCGCGAGAAACCGGCTACCCCGGCCGCTCCGCCACCAGCCGACGTCGCGCTGCTCACCGAAATTCGCGATCTCCTCGCCAGAAAGTAGCGCCTGCGGCAACTTTCTGGACCAAAACCCCGGTCGCTTGCGGCCGGGGTTTTCTGTTTTCGTCCGCCCTGAAACACGCTAGCAGTCGAGCAAACGAAAACGGACCCATCCATGACCCTGATCGATACTCTGCGCGCCGAAGCGCGGGCGGCGCCCGAAAGCGGCATTGTCGCCGTCATGAATCGTGGCCGCGGCCGCGACGGTATGATCCCGCTTTGGGCCGGCGAGGGCGACCTGCCGACGCCTGCCTTCATCACCGATGCCGCCGCCAAGGCGCTGGCCGCCGGCGAGACCTTCTACACCTGGCAGCGGGGCATTCCCGAACTCAGGCAGGCGCTCGCCCGCTACTACACCAGGCATTTCGGCAAGACTTTCGCCAACGAAGAATTCATCGTCACCGGCTCCGGCATGCATGCCATCCAGATGGCCATCGACGCGGTGGCCGGCAAGGGCGACGAACTTGTCTACCTGTCGCCGGCATGGCCGAATTTCGCCGCCGCCGCCGGCGTGGCCGGCGCCGTTCCGGTTGCAGTCACCCTTGATCAGTCCGGCAATGGCTGGTCCTGCGATGTCGACAAGATCGCAGCGGCGATCACGCCACGGACCAAGGCGCTGTTCGTCAACACGCCGTCCAACCCGACCGGCTGGACCGCCGACAAGGAGACGCTGCAGGCAATCCTCGATCTCGCCCGCGAAAGGGGCCTGTGGATCATTGCCGACGAGATCTATTCGCTGTTCCACTACGGCCATGGCCGCGCGGCGTCGTTCATCGACATCATGGCCGATGAGGACCGCATCCTGTTCGTCAATTCCTTTTCCAAGAACTGGGCGATGACCGGCTGGCGCATCGGCTGGATCAAGATCCATCCCGCCTTGCAGCAGGTGTTCGAGAACCTGGTCCAGTATTCGACTTCCGGCGTTGCGCAGTTCATGCAGCGCGGCGCCGTCGTCGCCCTCGACGAGGGCGATGCCTTCATCGTCGAACAGGTGGAGCGGGCGAGGGCGGCGCGCGACCTCGTCTGCGGCATTCTCGCCGAAACCGGCAGGGCGCGGTTCACCGTGCCGCAGGGCGCGTTCTATCTGTTCTTCGCCGTCGACGGCATCACCGATTCCCGCGCTGCCGCTTTCGACATGGTCGACCGCGCCAATGTCGGCCTGGCCCCCGGCACCGCCTTCGGCCCCGGCGGCGAAGCTTTCCTCAGGCTATGCTTCCACCGCCGCCTCGACCAGCTCGAAGAAGCCGCGCACCGGCTGGCGAAATGGATGAAGACTGTGTGAGGTGTGTTGAGCTTCGCGCCAGGCATCGCAGCACTGAAAAATGAGGCGGCACCGATAGGCGGCTTCCGCAATGGTGCCCGTAGCGGCGGAGGTTACCCGCCCGACTTCGGCACCAGCAACGGAATGACGCGGTCGCTCTTGGCCACTGAAGGCCGGCCGGCCGAACCGTAGGGAATCCCCAACGCATCCCATGTCTCGACTAGCGCGTCCTGTAAGGAGGCAATCAGCGCGTCAGAATGGAACGGTGTCGGCGTGATGCGCAGCCGTTCGGTGCCGCGCGGCACTGTCGGGTAATTGATCGGCTGGATATAGATGCCGTGCACGCCGAGCAGGCGGTCGCTGGCCATCTTGCAGAGCTCGGGATCGCCGACCAGCAGCGGCACGATGTGGGTAGGTGACTCCATTACCGGCAGGCCGGCCGCGGCAAGCACTTCCTTGGTCCGCGTCGCCTGACGCAGCTGCGCGTCGCGCTCGGCCTGCGAGCGCTTGAGATGGCGGATCGAGGTGGTTGCCGCGGCAGCGATCGCCGGCGGCAGCGCCGTGGTGAAGATGAAGCCCGGCGCATAGGAGCGCACGGCGTCGATCACGGCGCTGGTGCCGGTGATGTAGCCGCCAAGCGTGCCGAACGCCTTGGCCAGTGTGCCCTCGATGATGTCGATGCGGTCGGCCAGCCCTTCGCGCTCGGTGATGCCGCCGCCACGCGGCCCGTACATGCCGACGGCATGGACCTCGTCTATATAAGTCATCGCATTGTAACGCTCGGCGAGGTCGACGATCTGCTTGATCGGCGCGATGTCGCCATCCATCGAATAGACGCTCTCGAAGACGATCAGCTTGGCACGCTCGCGGCCGGCCGCCTGCAGCAGGCTTTCGAGATGCGCGACGTCGTTATGGCGGAAGATCTTCTTCTCGGCGCCCGAGCGCCGCACACCCTCGATCATCGAAGCGTGGTTAAGCTCGTCCGAGATGATCAGGCAATTGGGAAGCAGCTTTGCAATGGTCGAGATCGACGCTTCGTTTGAAACGAAGCCGGAGGTGAAAACCAGTGCCGCTTCCTTGTCGTGCAGGTCGGCAAGCTCCAGTTCGAGCTCGACCAGCGGGTTGCTGGTGCCCGAAATGTTGCGGGTGCCGCCGGCCCCCGATCCCATTTTGCCTGCCGCCTTCTGGAACGCGGCGATGACGTCGGGATGCTGGCCCATGCCGAGATAATCGTTGGAGCACCAGACGGTGATTTCCTCGGCGCGGCCATTGGCACGCCAGATGGCGCGCGGGAATTTTCCCACGATACGCTCAAGGTCGGCGAAGACGCGATAGCGACGCTCTGCATGGAGCTGGTCGATCGCTTCCTCGAAGAACCGCTGGTAATTCATGTCGCCTTCCCAATTTTGCGCGGGATCATAGTCATTGGCCTATTCGCCGTCCACCGCACCGTTTTGGTCAAAATGCCACGCCCCAGGCCTGTTCCTAACGACCACGGAACGTGGCCTATTCCCTTGATGTGGATCAATCTTGTTTCAGGACAATGCCACCCGCCGATGAGACTGGTTACTGCAGATTGTAATGGCCTGGCGGCAGGTTTTCCAGTACGGCGACGATTGAGACAGTTCCGATAAATCATGAATAGCGAGGATGCGGATGACGGTTTTGGTGACAGGCGGTGCCGGCTATATCGGCAGCCATATGGTCTGGGAGTTGCTGGACACGGGCGACAGCGTCGTCGTCCTCGACCGGCTTTCGACCGGCTTTGAATGGGCGGTGGCTCCGGAAGCAAAGCTCGTCGTCGGCGATGTCGCCGACAAGGAATTGGTCGCCTCGATCATCCGCGACAACAAGGTCGACGCGATCATCCATTTCGCCGGCTCGATTGTCGTGCCCGAATCGGTGGCCGACCCGCTTGCCTATTACGAGAATAACACCTGCAAGACACGCACCCTGATCGAGACCGCGGTGCGCGAAGGCGTGCCCAATTTCATCTTTTCCTCGACCGCCGCCGTCTATGGCGGCGCCGGCCTGGAGCCGGTACGCGAGGACGCCAGGCTTGCGCCGGAATCGCCCTACGGCCTGTCCAAGCTGATGAGCGAATGGATGCTCCGCGACGCGGCTATTGCCTATGGGCTGCGCTATACGGCGCTGCGCTATTTCAACGTCGCCGGCGCCGACCCGAAGGGCCGCACCGGCCAGTCGACGCCCGGCGCCACGCATCTGATCAAGGTCGCCTGCGAGACGGCGCTCGGCAAGCGCCCCTTCATGCAGGTGTTCGGCACCGACTATCCGACGCCGGACGGCACCTGCATGCGCGACTATATCCATGTCAGCGACCTGGCGGCGGCGCATCGGCTGGCCCTGCAGCGGCTGCGTGCCGGCGGATCGAGCCTGGTCGCCAATTGCGGCTACAGCCACGGCTATTCGGTGCTCGAGGTCATCGACAGCGTACGCCGCGTCTTCGGCCATGATTTCGAGGTGCGGATGGGCGAGCGCCGCCCCGGTGACGCCGCCGCGGTTGTCGCCAATTCGGAGCTGGCCCGCGGCGAACTCGGCTGGACCCCGCAGCGTGACAACCTCGACCAGATCGTCTCCGATGCGCTTGCCTGGGAGCGCATCCTGACCAGCAAGAATTCGGCTCTGGGCTAAGCGCGGGCTCTCCGTAAGGGCTCGTCGGCAGGAGGCAGAGGCGCTATTGAAGGGCCTCACGGCTGAGCGTGCAGGCGTTCGGCTGCGTTCGACTTGGGGGCGGCATGAAAATATCGGTGCTTGGAGCCGGCGTCGTTGGCACGGCGGCGGCCTATTGTCTGGCCAGCGACGGCCATGAAGTCACGGTGATCGAGCGCCATCCGGCGGCGGCGCGCGGCACCAGCCAGTCGAATGCCGGCCTGGTATCTCCCGGCGATGCCACCGCCTGGGCTTCGCCCGCCGCGCTTAAAACGTTCCTGCGAGCCCTCTACAACCACGATCTCGGCATCAAGGTGCGGCTGCGCTTCGATCCGTATTTTGTCGCCTGGAGCCTGCGCTTCCTGCGCCAGTGCACGCATAAGCGCATGCGCGCCAACACCGAGATCAAGCTGCGCCTGGCGCTCTATTCGCGCAACTGCATCAACGCCATCTCCGCCGACACCGGCATCCACTATGACGAGCGCAAGAAAGGCATTCTGTATTTCTTCCGCTCGCAGCAGAGCTTTGATACCGGCACCGACAATTACCGCTATCTCGCCGAACATGGCCTGCCGATCGAGATCGTCGGCCGCGACCGGCTGGTCGAGCTCGAGCCCGGCCTTGCCGGAGCCAAGGACAAAATTGCCGGCGGCGTCTATTCGCCGATCGACCAGACCGGCGATTCCAGTCAATTCACGCAGCGCCTCGCTGCCTATGCCGCCGAAAAACTCGGTGTCCAATTCCTCTACGGCACGACGGTCGAAGGCCTCGACATCGACGGCGACCGGGTGCGCGCGGTGATGACCTCGGCCGGCCCGGTGGCCGGCGACGCCGTGGTCATTTCCATGGGGCCGGAGAGCGGTCTGCTCGGCCGCCGCTACGGCATCGACCTGCCCGTCTATCCCGTGAAGGGCTATACCGTGACCGTTCCGCTGGAAGATGAAAGCAACGGGCCGATCATGGGCGGCGCCGACGAGGACCGGCTGATCGGCTATTCCAGGCTGGGAAATCGGCTGCGGATGTCCTCGACGGCGGAGTTCACCGGTTTCGACCGCACGTTCAAGCCGCGCGATTTCAACTCGATCCTGAACACCGGCAAGGACCTGTTCCCCGGCGCCTTCGACGAGAGCAAGGCCGAGCTCTGGGCTGGACTTCGCCCGATGATGCCGAACTCCGTGCCGGTCATCGGCCGGGCGCGGTATGACAATCTATATCTCGATACCGGCCACGGCCATCTCGGCTGGACCATGGCCTGCGGTTCGGGAAAATTCCTTGCCGACGTGGTCGCCGGCCGCAAGCCGGAGATCGATCCACAAGGATTGCTCTACGCGGGCTAGCAACGGCCTGACCGCAGGGCGCCATGAGCTCGGCGGTCAGGCTCGTTCGTCGACTGCCGAACGCCAGGAGCGCACGTAACTTGTCCAGAGTGGATCGGCCGACGGTTCGGTCCTTTCGCCTCTGCCTTGCGGTGTCCCCTGGTCCGACGCCAGCAAGGCGGCGCCGATGCTGGTGCCTGTCGCAGCCGCGGAGGCAATGACGGCGCGCGCCGTCGCCGCAGCCAGCATGCGGGTGAACAGCCGGTTGCGGCCGAAGGGTCCTTCGACGATGGTTGACCCCCCGCCGCCGATCAGATCGAGGCAGGTCGCGGTCATCAGCGCCAGGTAGAACGAGATGGCGACAAAGCGCTGGCCGGCCGTCATACCTTCGGCGCTGAGCCACGCCGCGGCATAGTGCGGAAACGGCCCCGAATCCTGTTGGGTCGAAGGCAACAGGGACGTCTTGCGCGCGAGCACCGCGGCGACATCGTCTTCGGTCCAGTCTTCCGATTGGCCTTCCGTCAGCACGGAGAACTCGCGGCCACCCATGAAGCGCGCCGAGGGCACGGCATCGCCGAACGCGTTGACATTGACCAGCGTGTCGCGCGCCGGATCGAGCGTGACCTTGCTGCCGCCAACCGCCATCGACACCACCCAGGTGCCGGTCGAGACGACGGAGAAAGGCGGCTTGTCGGACAGGAGATGCGGCAGCAGCGAGGCGTTGGAATCGTGCAGGCCGCAATACACCGGCGTTTGCGGATCGAGGCCGGTTTGCCGCGCCAGAGCGGGCAGGATCGGGCCCAAGCGGTCCTTGGCCTGCCGCACCGGCGCCATTAGCCGGCGCCATTCCAGCCGGTCGACCAGTGAGGAAAAATCCGCTTTCCACGGGTTCCACAGATCGGTGTGGCAGCCGAGCGAAGTCACCTCGCTGGCGGCGACGCCGGTCAGGCGCAAGGCCCAGTATTGCGGATACATCAGCATCGCGGCGGCCCTGGCGAAATCCGCTGGAAAGCGCTTCTGCTGCCAGAACAACTGCGCGCCGAGATTGAGGCCGGCCGGCAGGCGCGGCGTGCCGGTCTCGGTGAAAGGCGGGCGGATCGCGTCGTAGTCCTTGGCGAAGGCATCCGGACCGTCGAACTCGTAATCGAGCACCGGCAGCGCCAGTTCGCCTGATGCGTCGGCCAGCACCGCCGTTGCGCCATGGGTGGTGATCGATATCGCGTCGATGCGCTGCTCGCGATCGATCTCTGCCAGGCTGCCGAGGATGAACGCCCATAACCGCTCGACGTCGTGGTGCGGATACGGGCGTTGCCGAACCGGCTCGTTGACCATCCTGCGCAGCGCCACTTCGCTTGCTGCGGCGAGATCGACCAGCGCCACCTTGGCGTTGGTCTTGCCGATATCGATGACGGCGACGTGGCGGGTCATTCCATATGGAACATTGTTTCCAACGGCACCGCCACCGGCTCGTTGTTCGGCTTGGTTTCCATGATGTCTGCCATCTCGGCCCACCAGCGCTGCATCGCCGGATGCTTAGGCAATTCGTCCATGCCATGGTCGTCACGGCGCCACAGCACGCCGAACAAGGTGTTGGTCTCCTCGTCGAGATGGATCGAGTAATCGGAGATACCAGCCTGTTTTAGCAACGCGACGAGTGACGGCCAGATGTCGTCGTGGCGCCTCTTGTATTCGGCCTTCATGCCGGGATTGAGCTTCATCTTGAACGCATATTTTTCGGGCATCAGGCAAAGCGCTCCCGCCGCACGCGCTGCCACAGGATCGGCAGCGCGATGACGATGATCAGCAGCAGGCCGATGAAGATCGACATGACGATCCCCGGCACGTTGAGCAGGCCAAGACCGAAGGTCACCAGCCCCATGATGAAGGCCGCCAGCACGACGCCCAGAATGCTGCCGGCGCCGCCGAGAATGCTGACGCCGCCGAGCACCACCATGGTGATGACTTCGAGTTCGTAGCCCTGCGCGATCGACGGCCGGGTCGAGCCGAGCCGTGACGTAATCAGCACCGAGGCGATGCCCGCCATCAGGCCGGTCAGGCAAAACAGGATGAACTTGATGCGGCCGACACGCACGCCGGAAAACTGCGCCGCAACCGGGTTGTTGCCGATGGCAAAGACCCGGCGGCCGAAGCTCGTCCGATGCAGAAGGAACCAGTAGACGACGGCCGCGACCAGGAAAAGCGTCAGTTCGAACGACACCACCCACCAGACATAACCTTGGCCGAAGAAGGCGAAGCTCGCGGGATAGCCCTTGTAGGCCTGGTCGCCGAGGATGATGAAGGCAACGCCGCGAAACAGGCTCATCGTGCCGATGGTGACGACGATCGACGGCAGCCCCAGCCTGGTGACGAGCAGCCCGTTGAAGGCGCCGCAGCCGAGCCCGACGACGATGCCGATTGCCACCAGGACAGGCGTGCCGGCGCCGGCCTGCACCGCCATGCCCATCATCGTCGAGGCGAGTGCGATGATAGCGGCGACCGACAGGTCGATTTCGCCGGAGATGATCAGCAGTGCCATGGCCAGCGCGATCAGCGCCTTTTCGGTGAAGTTGAAAGTCAGGTCCGACAGCGACCACGCGTCGAGGAAATAGGGCGAGGCAAAACTGTTGACGGCAAAGATGGCGACCGCCACGACGACCAGCAGCGCCTCCCATGAGAAGATCGCCGCAGTGAACGGCTTGTCGAGTCGGTTCGGAACATGGCGCGGGGCAGGGGTATCGGTCATGCCACTTCCGCCTTTTTGAGGATGATGCGGCCTTGCCGGCGTTCGCCGCGCGCGTTGAGCACCACGGCCAGGATGATGGCGCTGCCCGAAATCGCCATTTGCCAGAAGGGCGAGATATTGATCACCGGCAGCGCGTTGGAGATGATACCGAGGAACAGCGCGCCGAGCACCGCGCCGCCGACCGAGCCGATGCCGCCGGCGATGGAGATGCCGCCGATGACGCAGGCGGCGATGATGTTGAGCTCATAGCCGTTGGCGACCTCGACCGAGGCGATGACGTAGCGCGAGATCCAGAGATAGCCGCAGAGGCCGCCGATCATCCCCGAAATGCAGAAGACGATGAATTTCGTCCGGCCGACGTCGATGCCGGCATAGACCGATGCGGTCGGGTTGACACCGATGGCGTAGATCGAGCGGCCGAGCGCCGTGCGCGTCATCACAAGGAAGAACAAGGCGATGACCAGCAGGGCAATCCATGACAGCACCGGTATGCCGAGGAACGTCGCGCGCTGCAGGCCGATGAAATCGGGGCTCATCTGGTCGGCGTTGACCCAGGCGCCGCCTGAAATAACGAAGGTGGCGCCGCGGTAGATGGTGAGAGTGCCGAGCGTTACCACGATCGAGGGAATGTTCAGCCGCCACACCAACAGGCCATTGATGGCGCCGAGCACCAGGCCGACCAGAAGTGCGATGACGATCAGCAGCGGGATCGGGATTGCCGGATGCGCGGCGTTCAGCATCGCCACCACCATGCCGGTGAAGCAGAGATTGGCTGCCATCGACAGGTCGATCGAGCGGGTCAGGATAACCACCATCTGGCCGAGCGCCAGGATCATCAGGATCGACGTGTCGTTGAACACCTGGCGCACATTGCCGGGAGCGGCAAAGCCCGGAAAACGCATCGAGATCAGCCCGATCAGCACGGCGATTGCCGCCAGCAGCCAGACTTCGCGGTATTTGAGAAGAGCCTTCATGCCGCGATCCCCGCTGCCGTCCTGACCAGCGTTTCGGCGTCGAGCCCCTTATTGTCGTAGACCGCGGCAATGCGGCCCTCGCGCATAACGACGACACGGTCGGACATGCCGAGAATTTCCGGCAGTTCGGACGACACCATGATAACCGACAGGCCTTGCGCGACGAGCTCGGCCATGAAGCCGTGCACGGCGGCCTTCGAGCCGATGTCGATGCCCTTGGTCGGCTCGTCCAGTATGATCACCTTGGGCGCGGTCGCCAGCCATTTGGCGATGACGATCTTCTGCTGGTTGCCGCCCGACAGCGTGCCGACGTCCTGGCTGAGCGAGGAGGCGCGCAGGTCGAGCCGCTCTGTGTAGGAGCGGGCTAGCGCAAACTCTTCCGCCAGCCGCAATATGCCGGATTTGGAGGTTCGCTTGAGCGAAGGCAGCGAGACATTCTGGAAGATAGGCAGGCCGATCACCACGCCTTGCTTGCCGCGTTCCTCCGGCACATAGACGATGCCGGCATCGATCGAATCCGCCGCCGATTTCGGCGCGATCGCTTTGCCTTCCAGCGTGATCGTGCCGCCGCTGGTGCGGGTGATGCCTGATATCGCCTGCATCACCTCGCTGCGCCCGGCGCCGACAAGACCGTAGAAGCCGAGGATCTCGCCCCTGTGCAGCTCGAAGCCGATATCATCGAACTCGGTCGGATGCGACAGGCCGGAGACGGCCAGCACCGGCGCGCCGATCTCGGCCTTGCGCTGCGGAAAGATATGATCGACCGCGCGGCCGACCATCATGCGCACGATCTGGCTCTGGCCGGCGTCCTTGATCAGGCCTTCGCCGACCATCTCGCCGTCGCGGAACACGGTATAGCGGTCGGCGATGCGGTAGATCTCATCGAATTTGTGGCTGATGAACAGGATCGCCTTGCCGTCGCTCTTGAGGAATTCGATCAGCAGGAAAAGCTCTTCGATCTCCTTCATCGAAAGCGCCGCCGTCGGCTCGTCCATGATGACGATCCGCGCGTCGATCGACATGGCGCGGGCAACGGCGACGAGATGCTTGTTGGCGATGCCGAGATCCTTCAGCCTGGCATCGGCGTCGATATGGCCGGCACCCATCGTGTCCAGCACTTCGCGGGCGTTCTTGCGCATCGTGCGCCAGTCGATGGTCTTGAAGCGGGTGCGCGGCGCATGGCCGAGGAAGATGTTTTCGGCCACCGTCAGGTCGTCGAACAGCACGGTTTCCTGATGGATGGCGGTGATGCCATGCCCGAAGGCGGCATGGGCGCTGGGCAAGGCGACGGGCTGGCCGTCGATGCTGATCGTGCCCGCATCCGGCTGATAGATGCCGGTCATGATCTTGACCAGCGTCGACTTGCCGGCGCCGTTCTCGCCGATCAGCGCGGTCACCTGGCCGGGATAGAGCGACAGGCTGACATCGTGCAGCGCGCGCACGCCGGGAAAGCTTTTCGAGATGCCGGACAGCGTCAGCCGCGGCCCGGGAGACAAAGGCGCTTCCTTCGCCACTTCGTGTTGGGCTGTCGTGTCCATAATCGTATCAAGCCCTGAAACTAGGTCCGGTTGAGGCCGCGGCGGGGCCAAGGTCCCGCCGCACCAGTTCGAAGGCTCCAGGATCAATAGATCTTGGAGAACTTTTCGATGTTCGACTTGTCGAACTGGAAGGGCGGAGCCATCGCAGCCGAGTTGGTGTCGTCGAGCGTGACCTTGCCGACGCGGCCGATCGACAGCGTAGCACCGGGCTTCGCCTCTTCCTTCTTCACCGCCAGGTCGTGGGCGAGGTAGACGGCCGAATAGCCGAGGTCGATCGGGTTCCACAGCGCAACCGCTTGGCTGGCGCCGTTGTCGATGAACTTCTTGAACTCCGACGGCAGCGCCAGGCCGGTGACGTTGACCTTGCCGATCAGGCCTTCATCGGTCACCACCTGCGCGGCGGCAACGACGCCGACCGTGGTCGGTGCGATGATCGCCTTGAGGTTCGGGTAGGACTTCAGCAAGCCCTTGGCCTCGTCCGTGCTCTTGGCCGAGTCGTCGTCGCCATAGACGGTGGCGACGAGCTTGATCTTGGGGAACTTCTCCGGCAGCACCTTCTTGGCCGCGTCGATCCAGGCGTTCTGGTTGGTCGCGGTGGACGAAGCCGACAGGATGGCGACATCGCCGCCTTCCGGCAGGTAGTCGGCGGCAAGCTTGATGATGGTCTCGCCGATCAGGTTGGTGTCGGAAGGGTTGAGGTGAAGCTGGCGGCCTTCCGGCGCGACGCCTGAATCCCACGAGATGACGGTGATGCCGCGTTCCATCGCCTTCTTCAGCGCCGGAACCAGCGCGTCGGCGTCATTGGCCGAAATGGCGATGGCGTTGACCTTCTGGGCGATCAGCGAATTGACCACTTCGATCTGCGCTTCGGCGGTCGCCTTGGTCGGGCCGGTGTAGATGATCTCGACGTCGCCGAGTTCCTTGGCCGCCTCTTCGGCGCCCTTGTTGGCGGCGTCGAAGAAGCCGTTGCCGAGCGACTTCACCACCAGCGCGATCTTGACGTTTTCGGCATAGGCGGCATTCACGAACATGGCGGCGGAAAACGCCGCCGTAACCATCAGTTTCTTCAGAAAGCTCATCGAATATCCTCCCTTGAGCGTTGCATTCCATCGCCGCTGCGGGCGTGAGTTTTCTCAGGCCTGCAGCGAAGATTCTTCCTTGTTGCTTGCCGTTGTGCGGGCGACGATCAGCGTCACGCCGGCGGTCTCCAGCATCTTGGCTTCGCGATCCTCGATGCCGTCGTCGGTGATCACCGTGGCGATGCGCGACAGGCCGCACAGGATCAGGCTCGAGCGCTTGCGGAATTTCGAGGAGTCGACCAGCACCACCAATTCGTCCGCCTGGTCGATAAGCTTCTGCTCGGCCTGGATCAGCAGCGGGTCGCCTTCCATAAGACCCAGCGGCCCCAGTCCCTGCGCGCCCATGAACATGCGGCGCGCGTAGAAATTGCGCGTCACGTCATTGTCGAAGGGCGACAGGATGATGTTCTGCTCGCGGTAGATGGTGCCGCCCGACAGCATCACCGTGTTCTTGGAATGCCTGAGCAGGTGCTCGGCGATCGGAAAGGAATTGGTGAAGATCGGCATGCGGCGGCCGCTCAGGAAATGCACCATCTGGAACGTGGTGGTGCCGCCATTGATGATGATCGGCTCGCCGTCCTTGCAGAGTTCCACGGCCTCTCGTGCGATCGCCCGCTTCTGCGAAGCGTTGATCGTCTCGTTGACGGAAAACGGCCGGCCGGCAAGGCCGATGAACTGCGGCGGCGAGAGCGCCTCGGCGCCGCCGCGCACTCGGCGCAGCCGCTTTTGCACATGCAATGCCGCGATGTCGCGCCGGATCGTCGCCTCCGACGACTCCGTCAGGTCGACCATCTCCTGCACCGTCACCACAGGCTTTTCCTGGACGGCGGACAGAATGATCCTGTGGCGCTCTTTCTCGTGCATGGTTCCTCCCTGCTTGAGCATCTAGGCACCCAAAGCGCGCAGTGTCAATCATTTCCGATCAGATAATTTCATTGTGCAGTGCAATATGATTGATATTGATCGTTTGTGATTGACAAGACAGCCGCTTGCGTAGAAATTCGCACAAAAGGGACCCGCGCCGTTTGCGTGTCCCAAAGGGAGGATTACCTATGCTCGACAAGCGCTCCGGCACGCGCCTCGCCAATCTTTGGGATGACGCAAAAGCGCAAGCGATGAGCGAGCCCGAACGTCTGGTCTATCGCTCGAATGTTCTTGGCTCCGACAAGCGCGTCACCAATTATGGCGGCGGCAACACCTCCTCCAAGATCTGGCAAAACGATCCGCTCACTGGGCAGAGCGTGGAAGTGCTGTGGGTCAAGGGCTCGGGCGGCGACAGCGCCTCGATCAAACTCGACGGCTTCGCCACGCTCTACATGGACAAATTGCGCGCGCTGAAAGGTCTCTATCGTGGCCTCGAACATGAAGACGAGATGGTCGGCTATTTGCCCCACTGCACTTTCAACCTCAACCCGCGCGCGGCCTCGATCGACACACCGCTGCATGCCTTCGTGCCGAAGCCTTATGTCGACCACATGCACCCCGACGCCATCATCGCTATTGCCGCCGCCAAGGATTCGCAGGCGCTGACCAAGGAGATATTCGGCGACACGATCGGCTGGCTGCCATGGAAGCGCCCGGGCTTCGAACTCGGCCTGTGGCTGGAGAAATTCTGCCTCGAGAACCCCGAGGCCAAGGGTGTCGTGCTGGCAAGCCATGGCCTGTTCAGCTGGGGCGACACGCCGAAGGAATGCTACGAGACGACGATTTCGGTGATCAACCAGGCGATCGACTGGTTCGAGCACAAGAGCCAGGGCAAGCCGATCTTCGGCGGCGAAATCGTCAAATCGCTCGATGCACCGGCGCGTCGCGCTGTGGCTGCAAAACTGATGCCGAGGATCCGCGGCCTGATCTCGGAGAAAAGCCACAAGCTCGGCCATTTCGACGATTCTCCTGCGGTGCTCGAATTCGTCAATTCCAGGGATTTGCGGCCGTTGGCGGCACTCGGCACATCCTGCCCGGACCACTTCCTGCGCACCAAGATCCGGCCGCTGGTCATCGAGTTCGATCCCAGGAATCCCGATGTCGATGCCGTCATTGCCCGTCTTGTCGACGATGTGGCGGAGTATCGCGTCGGCTATCAGGCCTATTATGACCGCTGCAAGCACGCGGATTCGCCACCGGTGCGCGATCCGAACGCCGTGGTCTATCTGATGCCCGGTGTCGGCATGTTGACCTTCGCCGGCGACAAGGCGACGGCGCGTATATCGGGCGAATTCTACGTCAACGCCATCAACGTCATGCGCGGCGCCTCGACGGTGTCGACCTATATCGGGCTGCCCGACCAGGAAGCCTTCGATATCGAATACTGGCTGCTCGAAGAGGCAAAGCTGCAGCGCCTGCCGAAACCGAAAGCTCTTGCCGGCCAAATCGCGCTGGTCACCGGCGGCGCCGGCGGCATTGGCCGCGCCACCGCCAACCGGCTGCTGCGCGAAGGCGCCTGCGTCGTGCTGGCCGATATCGACGAGGCAGCCCTTGCCAGCGCCAATGACGAGCTTGCCAAGGCCTACGGCAAGGATTTCGTGCGGCCCGTCGTCATCAACGTCACGTCCGAGGATCAGGTGATCTCCGGCTTTGCCGAGACAGCGGTCGAGTTCGGCGGCATCGACATCCTGGTGTCCAACGCTGGCCTGGCCTCCTCGGCGCCGATCGAGGACACCACGCTGGCGCTGTGGAACAAGAACATGGACATCCTGTCGACGGGATATTTCCTGGTTTCGCGGGAGGCGTTCCGGCTGTTTCGGACGCAAAAGATCGGCGGCAACGTCGTCTTCGTCGCCTCCAAGAACGGCCTTGCCGCATCGCCCAATGCCGCCGCCTATTGCACGGCCAAGGCCGCCGAGATCCATCTGGCGCGCTGCCTGGCACTGGAGGGCGCGGAAGCGCAGATCCGGGTCAATGTCGTCAATCCCGACGCCGTGCTGCGCGGCTCGAAGATCTGGACCGGCGAATGGAAGGAACAGCGCGCCGCCGCTTACAAGATGTCGACCGACGATCTCGAAGAGCACTACCGCTCGCGCTCGATGCTGAAGCGGTCGGTGTTCCCCGAGGACATCGCCGAAGCGATCTATTTTTTCGCCTCCGACATGTCGGCAAAATCGACCGGCAACATCATCAATGTCGACGCCGGCAACGCGCAGAGTTTTACGCGATAAGCAGTCGTTTGAGGGTTGGCGCCGACGTCGGAGCTTTACCCTTCTCCCCGTCACTATACGGGGAGAAGGTGCCGGCAGGCGGATGAGGGGCAGCGCCAACCGAACGCATTTGGGAGGAACCATGTCCGAAACCATCATCTCCGCCGACCTCGTCGACAGGCACAATGCCGCGCGCAATGCCGACCTCAAGCGCGACTACGAGTCCCTCGGCGAGCGCCTCGACCGCCGGGGCATCACCATCGACGCCATCCGCGACAAGGTCGAGAAATTCGCCGTCGCCATCCCGTCCTGGGGCGTCGGCACCGGCGGCACCCGCTTTGCCCGCTTTCCCGGCGCCGGCGAGCCGCGCGACATTTTCGACAAGATCGAGGACTGCGCCGTCATCCGGCAATTGACGCAGGCGACGCCGACCGTCTCGCTGCACATTCCCTGGGACAAGGCCGATCCAAACCGGCTGAAGCAGGCGGCATCCCGCTTCGGCATCGGCTTCGACGCGATCAACTCCAACACCTTCTCCGACGCCAGAGACCAGAAGCTTTCCTATAAGTTCGGCTCGCTGTCGCACGCCGACGCGGCGACGCGCCGGCAGGCGGTCGAGCACAATCTCGAATGCATCGAGATCGGCAGGACGCTGGGCTCGAAAGCGCTGACGGTGTGGATCGGCGACGGCTCGAACTTTCCCGGCCAGGTCAATTTCGCCAAGGCGTTCGAGCGCTATCTCGACGCGATGAAGGAGATCTATGCCGCGCTGCCGGGCGACTGGAAGCTGTTCACCGAGCACAAGATGTACGAGCCGGCCTTCTATTCGACGGTCGTGCAGGATTGGGGCACCAACTACATCATCGCCAAAGAGCTTGGCGACAAGGCGTTCTGCCTTGTCGACCTCGGCCATCACGCCCCCAACGTCAACATCGAGATGATCGTGTCGCGGCTGATCCAGTTCAAGAAACTCGGCGGCTTCCATTTCAACGATTCGAAATACGGCGACGACGACCTCGACGCCGGCTCGATCGATCCCTACCGCCTGTTCCTCGTCTTCAACGAGCTGGTCGATGCCGAGCTTGCCGGTGCCGAAGGTTTCGATCCCGCCCACATGCTCGACCAGAGCCATAACGTTACCGATCCGATCGAAAGCCTGATGCTGTCGGCAGTCGAGGTGCAGCGCGCCTATGCCCAGGCACTGCTGGTCGACCGCAAGGCGCTCGAAGGTTTTCAGGACGCCAATGACGCGCTGATGGCGACGCAGACGCTGAAGACAGCCTATCGTACCGACGTCGAGCCGATCCTTGCCATGGCGCGGCTGAAGACCGGTGGCGCCATCGATCCGGTCGCCGCCTACCGCGCCTCCGGCTACCGGGCGAAGGTCGCAGCGGAACGGCCGGCGGTGGCGAGCGTCGGCGGCGGGATTGTTTGATGTTGGGGTGAAAATGAAAAACCCGCCACGAAGGGCGGGTCGTTGGAGCCAATTGGCACCTTACCCAAATTAATAGCATAGCTGCCGGCACAAAGCAAGAACAAAATTGCCTGTCAGCGTTGAATGTTGGCGAAAACCAAAGGCGAAATCCGATCTCCCCCCTTGCGGGGGAGATGTCCGGCAGGACAGAGGGGGGTGGGACGGATCTCCAACGTCGAACCGTGCAACCTGCAAAATAGCCAGAGGATGTGCCCGCGCATTGCTGGAGAGGTCGGAGGGACAGCACCCCCCTCTGGCCTGCCGGCCATCTCCCCCGCAAGGGGGGAGATCGGCAGTTCCGCCGGCCTGAACCCTCGCCAATCCCATTAATGTCAGTAGACTCGACCTCGCCAAGCGCGTTTCCTAGGCCTACCCCACGCCTCGGAGAACGGCCATGCACAACACCCGCCGAACCCTAATCGCCGTCAGCCTTTCCCTCACCCTGACCTTCGTACCCTTCCTCGCCTTTGCCGCCTCGCCGCAGCCGGCGAAGGGCGAGCACGGCATGGTGGTGAGCGCCCAGCATCTGGCCTCGGAAGTCGGCGTCGAGGTGCTGAAGAAGGGGGGCAATGCCGTCGATGCCGCGGTCGCCGTCGGCTATGCGCTGGCCGTGGTCTATCCGACCGCCGGCAATATCGGCGGTGGCGGCTTCATGACCATCCGCTTCAAGGACGGCCGCTCGACCTTCCTCGATTTCCGCGAGCGCGCGCCGCTGGCCGCGACCAAAACCATGTATCTCGACAAGGACGGCAAGCCGGTGAAGGGCGCCAGCCTCGACGGCTATCTGGCGGTCGGCGTGCCGGGCTCGGTTGCCGGTTTCGAGACGGCGCGGGAGAAATACGGCACGCTGTCGCGGCAGGACTTGCTGGCGCCGGCCATCCGCTTTGCCAAGGAGGGCTTCGTGCTGGAGCAGGGCGATGCGGCCTCGCTCCGGGGCGGCGCGGAGCGGTTGGCGAGGGACCCAGCGGCGGCGGCCATTTTCCTCAAGCCGGACGGCAAGCCTTATGCTGTCGGCGAGCGCCTCGTTCAGCCCGATCTCGCGGCTTCGCTTGCCGCCGTTTCCGAACGCGGGGCGGATGCCTTCTACAAAGGCGCGATCGCCGACGCTATCGTCAGGGCAAGCGGCGAGAAGGGCGGCATTCTGGCCAGGGCTGATTTCGAAAACTACGCGGTGCGCGAGCTGAAGCCGGCGACCTGCAATTATCGCGGCTACGAGATCATTTCCTCGCCGCCGCCGAGCTCCGGCGGCGTCATCATCTGCGAGATCCTCAACGTGCTTGAGTTCTATCCGTTGTCCTATCTCGGCGCCGGTTCGGCCGAGACGGTTCACGTCATGGTCGAGGCGATGCGCCACGCCTATGTCGACCGGAATTCGGCGCTCGGCGATCCCGGCTTCGTCGACAATCCGGTCGCAAAACTGCTCCACAAGAATTACGCCAGGGAAATCCGTGAAAAGATCGATCCGTTCCGGGCCGGCGTCTCGCAGGAACTGATGCCGAAGGGCTTTGGCGAAAGCAGCGAGACGACGCATTATTCGATCATCGACAATGACGGCAACGCCGTCGCGGTAACCTACACGCTGAACGGCTCTTTCGGCGCCGGCGTCGTCGCCGACGGCACGGGCATCCTGCTCAACAACGAGATGGACGACTTCACCCAGAAACCCGGCGTGCCCAATCTCTACGGCCTCGTCCAGGGCGAGGCGAATGCGATCGCGCCGAAAAAGACGCCGCTGTCGTCGATGAGCCCGACCATCCTCGCCAAAGACGGCAAGCCGTTCATGGTCATCGGCAGCCCTGGCGGTTCACGCATCATCACCATCACGCTGGAGGCGATCGTCAACGTCATCGATCACGGCATGAACATCCAGGAAGCGATCGACGCGCCGCGCACCCACCACCAATGGTTACCCGACACGGTCTATATCGAACCCTTCGGCCTGTCGCCGGATACCGAAAAGCTGCTTACCGGCATGGGCTACCATCTCGATCTCGCCGAGGCGAATTGGGGCCAGGCGGCCGGCATCCTGGTCGGCGGCAAGAGCCTGGCGGAAATCGAGAAGGGCGGCGGCGCCCGCTACAACGGCGCCATCGACAGCCGCGCCGCATCCGGTGAGGCTATCGGGTATTAGACCATGGTCTCAAAAGGCGGAACCGGTTTTCGGATAAGGTCACGGTCAATAGGAAGATTCGCCTTGCTTCAGGTGACCAGCGCGATGGTCGACGCAATCAGCATCAACGCCGCGACGCCGACGAACAGGGCGTAGATGCGCGGCCGATCGAGCAGGAGCGCGTTGCCGGATATCCATGCCGCGGTGGCGCCGCCAAGCGCGAAAAAGAAGGTGCTGCGGCGCCCGAAGCTCAAGCCGGCGGCCATCAGGCCGCCGATGATCAGGGCGCCGAATACGATGATCACGGCTACCGCGTATTTTTCGAAATCGTTGCTGCCGGCGCTCGGGCCGATCGCGTTCAACCTCGACAGATCGTCCGGATCGAACGGGCTGGTCGACCCATATTCGTCTTGACCGACAGGCTCATGCATCATTCGTTCTCCGCAAACCGACAGCAAATCATCAAGCCTCGCCGAGCGCAACCGCTCGCCGAATGTGATCGGCACGGTGTTCAACACTTTCTGGCGGCGGCTTGCCAGAGATTTTTGGGTTCGTGCTTTGATCGCCCCGCTGCTCGGTCGGGTCAAGTGTTTTGCCCGAGCTTAATCTTCAAGCCGCCCTGGCCAAAGACTGCGTCGCCTGAACGGAAGCTCCAAGCACCGCCTGTGCGGTGTCGGCCTGTCTTTCATCGACATGCGCCAGCACCAGGATCACACCTTGTGCGGCATCCGGCTGGCCCGGCTGCTTGCCGATACGGGACAATGTCGCGAAAAGTCTGCCGGCAACGCCGCCCAAGACTGCACCGACGAGGGCCGATGCCAGCCATCCCGCGCCGAGGGGATCGATGCCGGGCATATCAAAGGCGCCGAGGCCGGCCAACAAACCGGCTGCCGCACCAAGGACGGTACCCGTACCTGGATCGCGCAAGACGGCGCCGATTTCATCATCGTAGGGTCCGATGACGCTGATCTCCTGGCGAGCAATTCCTGCTGCCTGAAGCGTTTCGACGGCACGCGCCGCCTGGTCATGGGAATCGAAAAGTCTGCTGATTGTTCGCATTGAAACTGCCTGTGAGGCCCCCCGGCCCTCGACGGTAAGGCGGGTCCCAGCTGAGCGCCGAGGAACCGCCTGACGCAAACGTCACCCGCCGCTCATTTCCGAGCGACGGGCGACGGCTGCCCGAGTTTTCACGTCACTCGATGACCTTGATGACCTTGCGCGTGCCTGGGTCGACGACAACGGTGCGGTTGTCAATGACGACATAACGATATTTGACGTTCGGGACCTCATGAAGCTCGACGGTGTCGGGGAGCGTCGAGCCGATGTTGAGCTCCACCCCAGGGATTTTCACCGAGGCCAGCGGCTGCTTTTTCACATACTCCCTGATGACGGTTTCCTGCTGCGGTTCGATGACAACGTCTTGCGCCGCAGCGGCGCCGACGCCTGCCAGCAGCAAAAGTCCCGCCGCCGCGGTGGAAAGATGCATTCTCATGGTCGTCTCCTTTGCGAACTCGGTCCGCTCTTCGCGCCAAGGCTCATTCGAACGGAAGCCAGCTGAAAACGTTCCGTCGACGGGGCTTCGGTCCCACCCGGCGGGGACCAATCGACGTGTTGCCGCAGGACCTAAGTCTGATCCTCGCGGGCAAAGGGTAGGTTTGTCGCGAAGCCCGGAACCGCCGCCGCTCAAACTCGTTGCTGGCTGCACGTTCCGGGAGGATTCTTTGGAAAATGTCGACGGTTGCTCGCACCGATCTTGGCTGTTTCCATTCCGATCGAACCTGGCATCTGCGCAGCCCTGTCCCTTCCTGCGCCGATAGGGTTCGCGCGTCACTTTTGTGGCGGGCGAACCCTCAATTGCAGCGTGCTTCTGACCAAAGTTGACCCTGAGGCGAGGAGAAGAGACGAGGAGAAGAGAAATGGCCGATGACAAGAGCAAGCGAGACTTCAGCGACCGCAACCGCGTGTCGGCGGATGAGTATTATGAAGTCGAATATTTCGCGCGGGAAAATGGTGTCTCGCCCAGCCAGGTGAGCAAGCTGATCAAAAGGACCGGTGGCGACCGGATGATCCTCTCGCAAGCGGTGAAAGCATTGCGCGAGCGCAAGTGAGACGGCGGCGGAGCCGGCGGTTGGAAAGGCACTGATCACGATCTGCCGAGAATTCCGGTCAGCTATCGACAACGTGCCCGGATGCCGCTGCTTCGGCCAAGCCAATGCCCCTTTATTTCTTCGATTCCGATGAAGACGGAATCGTCTATTCCGACGATCAGGGAACGTCATGTGACGATTTCCCGCTGGTCAGGAAAGAAGCCCTTCGCACATTGGGCGAGATGGCCAGGGATGGCCTTCCTCACCGTAGGATCACAGTCAAGGTCCGGAACGACCATGACGGTCTGGTGCTTGAAGTGGCTTTGACCTTTGCCGTCGAAACGCGGCATTTCGACGAACGGATTTTCCAGATCAACATGCGCATGAGTTGACGGCCCGATCGTTGTCGTGCCGACCATGAGATTCTGGAGCAGCCGGCATCTTCCCCAAGGGAACATTAGAAGTCTCTAATTGTTATCTTAAGCAGCGGGAACCTCCCGGGTTTCTGCTGCAGATCGGGGTGCAACCCGGTCGGCCCGCGCCCTCCGCCAGAGGCGCGGGCTTCGTTTGTTTAGCCGATGCGCAACGCCATGCGGTGGCAGCATATTGGAAACCTGCGGGAGCATAAGTAGCAGAAGTCGCTACCGCGGCGCCCTGGCGCCCAGGCAACGGAGCCCGTCGTCCGACAGGGCGGCGGGCTTTTTGATACGGGCCGGGTTATCGCGCAACCGGTGGAAATCCAATGCATGTCGCGCAAAAGTGTGAAGCGGTTTTGCGATAACGACATGCATCAAGACAAGAACCTTAAGCGCGTCGCATGAGGCCGGTCGAACGCGACGCGCTTTAGCTGGGAGAGATGGCCGGCGCTGCTTCGTGAGGCGTGGGGTAAGGTGCCTGATGCAGCGCCGGCCAAGCGGAAATCAGGTCCGCCGCAGCCAGATAGTAGCTGCGTTGGCGCGGCGGGTAATTGCGTGATCGCGGAAGCCACACCATTGCAGGCCACTTGCCACGAGCCCGGCCTGTGCAGCGGCTGACCCGAAGCATTCATTCATTCTGACGATGCACCGGACGCCCGGACGGCGGAAATTGGACGCCGCGTTCGCTCTCGATTCAGCGGCCAGCGGTGTTCCCTGCAGATTTCGGACGAAAGGCCATTTCACCCTTGTTGCGCCTGGATTCTTATCAGATCGTGGCAAGGATTGCTTTTCCCGCCGCGTTTGCCGGCGTTCTGCTGTTTGCCCTTTTGCCGGAGCAGCTCCTGCAGGGTCTTGGCCTGGCTTTCACGTTTGGTCACGACAAGCTCAATCACGCCGCCGCCTTCGTCGTGCTGGCGGCTCTCGGAAGTCTCGGCTGGCCGGAACACAAGGCGAAGCTGATCGTCCTCCTCGTGCTCACGGGCGCGGCGATCGAGGGCCTTCAGGCCGTGCAGCTGATAGGGCGCCACCCGGATCTATTCGACTGGGTGGCCGACTGCGCCGGAATGGCCTTCGGGCTGACAATTGCAGGCTGGACAAAGCGGCTCGCCGGCGGATTGCCATAGCTCGAAAGCGCATAACGGAATCGGCGCGCCCGTGCTGCAATATGGGGAAAATGGCCGGCGTCACTTGGGGGGGCGCGTTGGGGTAAGTTGCCTGACGGACGCCGGCCAGGCGGAAAAATCAGGTCCGCCGCAAAGTAATGTAGCAGCAATGGCAAAGCGCGGCAGTAGCGTGATCGCGGAAGGTCCGCCTTCTCGCCTCCGATGCGGTGACCCGTTTTGGGTCAATAATTCTGGCACCTGAATTGCGCTGTAAGCAATGCCGGGGAACACTCCGGCGATCGTCCCCGAATATGGGGCCTCGCCGCTTCGCAAATGGAGCGGCGGGCCTTTTTGCCGGACGTTGAAAGCGGCCGATCAGCGGCTTAGCTGATCACGGTGTGCTTGCCCATTTTCCCGTCCAAGTGGTTATTCTCACAAGAGAAATTCTAACGCGCACAAGCTTCTGTGCTTGACACAGGTCGCGACAACTGGATAAGTGGATACACAGATACGCTCTGATTGGACCAAGGACATGGCAGCAGACGCAATCGAGCCGCTGGGCATCACGACCGCCGAGGAGGAGGCTTATCGCCACATTCAGCGTGCCTTGAGGATGGGGCGCTACCGCGCCGGGGACCGGCTTATCCCGGAAGAGATCGCGACGGAAATCGGCATGAGCCGCATGCCGGTTCGCGAAGCATTCCGCCAGCTGGCCGCGGAAGGTCTTGTGGTCATTCGCCCGAACCGTGGCTGCATCGTCGCCGGCCTTACCCTCGATGAGATATACGAAACGTTTGAAATGCGCTCGGTGCTCGAAGGGCTGGCGGTGAGGCTTGCCATGCCGCACATCGATATCGAAGTGCTTGAAGAACTGGAACGCCAGCTCGACCGCATGGAGCGCGCCAGCCAGACCGGCAGCAGCGACTGGGTCGTGCGCCATCAGGCCTTCCATTTGCAGATTTGCCAATTGAGCAACCGACCCAAGCTGGTCCGGCAGATTGCCAGCCTGCACGTCGTGATCGAACCCTACCTGCGCATCTGGTTCGACTATGTCGACAAGCCCGCCAGCGCGCGCGCCGAGCACGAGATCCTGATTGAGGTGTTGCGGTCAGGTGATGCCGGCAAGGCAGAGATCGTCATGCGGGATCATATCGTCGAGACAGCGCCCCTTCTGGCCAACTTCGCAAGTCCCGGCCGCCGCTAGAAAACGCCATCTAACTCGTTGAAGCCGGAAGATAATCCGGCACGACGAAAGGGAACTGCCATACCGGCAAAAAAGAGGAGAATGACATGAAAATTAGCCGCATCGCAGCCATTGCGTCGGTCTTGTTCGGCCTGGTCCAGGCCGCCGCCGCACAAGAAACACCAAAGGCAATTACCATTGCCACCGAAGGAGCCTACGCGCCCTGGAATTTCACAACAGCCGACGGCAAATTGGACGGCTTCGAAGTCGATCTCGCCAATGATCTGTGCGGGCGAATGAAGATCGAGTGCAAGATCGTCGCACAGGACTGGGACGGCATGATCCCCGCGCTGACCGTTGGCAAGTTCGACGTGATCATGGCGAGCATGTTCATCACTGAAAAACGTCTGAAGATCATTGACTTTACCCAGCCATATGCGGTGGATCCCTCAGGTTTCGCGGTCGCAAAGGATAGCGAACTGGGCAAGGTCGGCATTTCCAACGAGCGGTTCAAGCTGGAGAATGAAGCCTCTGCGCAGGCGGCAATCGACAAGCTCAAGCCATTGCTGAAGGGAAAGATCATTGGAGTTCAGGCCGCAACGGCGAACCTGGAATTTGTGAAAAAATACTTCTCGGACGTCGCTGAGATTCGCGAATACAAGACCACCGAGCAACACGATCTCGATCTTGCCGCGGGTCGCATCGACGCGCTCTTCGCACAGCAGACAGCGCTGGCCGCCACGCTGGGCAAACCGGAGTTCAGCGACTATACGCTTGCCGGGCCGGGATTTGTCGGGGGGCTCTTCGGTCTTGGCTCCGGTGCCGGTATCCGCAAAGAGGACATCAAGCTGAAAGATATGCTCAACGGGGCCATCGACGCCGCGATCGCCGATGGCACGATCAAAACCCTGTCGCTTAAATGGCTCAAGAGCGACGTCACTCCAGTCAAGTAGGCGCTTGTCGGCGAACGGCCATTCCTGACCCGTTCCGGAGCTGAGCCGTTCGCCCTGCCGGGGGTATCGATGGTTGACGCATTCCGGCTACTTGGTTTCCAGCACGGAGGTTGGGGGGCTGCTCTTCTCATGGCGGCCTCGGTTACAGTGCTTCTGTCTGTGCTGGGCTTTGCGCTTGGCGCTGTATTCGGTGGGCTGGCAGCGGCCGGCCGTCTCCGCAACTCCAAGGTATTGAGGTTCTTGGCCCTTGGCTATTGCACGGTTTTCCGAGGCGTGCCCGACCTTCTGACCATTTATCTGCTTTACTATGGAGGAAGTGTCGCCCTGACCTCGCTTGGTCATAGCCTGGGCGGGTCCGGATTCGTCGGCGTTCCGGCCTTTGCCACTGGAACCTTGGCCATCGCAATCATCTCGGGCGCCTATCAAGCCGAGGTCTATCGAGGGGCTTACCTCGCCATCGACCAAGGACAGCACGATGCCGCTTGCGCGCTTGGTCTCAACCGGCTGCAGCGGCTGCGACAGGTTATTTTTCCCCAGCTCCTGAGCTACGCGCTGCCAGGTCTCGGCAACGTGTGGCAGTTGGTTCTGAAGGACTCGTCGCTGATATCGGTAATCGGCCTCGTTGAACTGATGCGCCAGGCACAGATCGCTGCAGGTTCGACCCGTGAACCATTCATCTTCTACATTGCTGCAGCCTTGCTCTATCTGGCTATCGCTTCCGTCACGGGCCATGCCTTTTACCGTCTGGAACGAAAGGCGCCGTGGCGCGTCCGGTCGGCATGATAGATTTCAGTTTTTTCCTCGAAATCCTGCCGAAGCTCCTCGCCGGCCTGCCGCTTACGATAGAATTGGCCCTGACTTCCATTGTTGCCGGCTTCGTCCTTGCCGTCACATTGGCGCTTGCCCAGCAATCGGAATCGCCCTTCGTCGTTTTGCCGATCCGTGGCTTCGTTGCCGTGTTCAGGGGCACGCCCCTGCTGGTGCAGATTTTTCTGACATATTATGGCCTTGGTCAGTTCCGGCACCAACTGTCGGCAATTGGATTATGGGCCGTTTTCCGCGAACCCTACTGGTGCGCAATCATCGCGCTGACACTCAACACCACCGCCTATGGCAGTGAAATCCTCCGCGGCGCGATTCAATCGGTGCCGCGCGGCCTTGTCGAGGCGGCCCGGTCTGTCGGCCTGTCCACCTGTCTGACCTATCGGCATGTTATCCTGCCGCTGGCCTTTCGCCAGGCTCTGCCGAGTTACGGCAACGAAATCATCCTGATGATCAAGGGCACGTCTCTGGCCTCCATCGTGACCTTGATGGAGGTGACTGGAATTGCCCAGGGATTGATCTCCCAGACTTACCGCGCCTTTGAAGTCTTCATCTGCGCGGGCGCCATTTATCTCACTTTGAATTTCGCGATCATCCGTGCCTTGGCGGCACTCGAATACTGGATGTCGCGGCATCTGCGGCACCGCCCCTCGACGAGGGACGCCGCCTCTTGAGCACGATCAGAAGGGCATAGCATGCGAAATTTTGAGAAACCAACGCGCTCGGTCGTCGTTTCACGCGAGGCCATGGCCGCCACCTCTCATCCGTCGGCGACCCTGACGGCGGTGGAGATCATGGCGACCGGCGGCAACGCCATGGATGCCGCCATCGCAGCCTGCGCGGTGCAATGTGTCGTCGAACCAGCCTCGACAGGCATTGGAGGCGATTGCTTCGCTCTTCTGTCGCGAAACGGATCCGGCGAGGTCATCGCCTACAACGGATCGGGCAGGACACCCGCCGCCTTCACAATTGACTGGTTCCTCGAACGTGGCATGGCGGAGGTAGCTCGCAATTCTCCTGGCTCCGTCACCATCCCGGGAGCGATCGATGCCTGGACCAGATTGCACGCTGATCACGGGCACATGCCCTTCGATCAAATTCTGGCCCCTGCTATACGCTTCGCCGAGGAAGGCTACGCCATTTCACCGCGGGTCCATCGTGACTGGGCGTTGGAGGAAGAACTTCTGGCCTCCGATGTTACTGCGAAACGGATTTTCCTGCCAAACGGTCGCGCGCCAAGCGTTGGCCAAGTGCATCGCCAGCCTGAGTTGGCTGCAACGCTGCGGCTGATCGCAAGAAAAGGACGAGAGGCTTTCTACGCTGGCCCTGTGGCCGAAGACATGGTCGCCTATCTTCGTGGGCTCGGCGGATTGCACACACTCGAAGATTTCGCCTCGGCAACAGGCGAGTACGTGACCCCGATCAGCACGGCGTTTCGAGGCTGCGATGTGTTCGAATGTCCGCCGAATGGCCAGGGTGTGATCGCGTTGCTGATTCTAAACATCCTCTCGCGCTTCGAAGCCAACGGCGACCCGCAATCCGCGGACCGGCTTCACCTGGAAATCGAAGCGACACGCCTCGCTTACGCCGCGCGTGACCTGCTCGTCGCCGATCCTGATGCGTCCGAGGTCCCGGTGGCCGACATGTTGTCGAATGCTTGGGCCGATCGTCTGGCCGGCATGATTGACCTAAAGCGCGCCCGCGCGGACCTGCCGGCGTTCGATATGCCGCTGCACAGCGACACGGTCTATATTTCCGTTGTCGACAAGGATCGCAATGCGGTCAGTTTCATCAACTCGGTCTTCGACAGCTTTGGCTCGGGCCTGGTCTCGCCACGCTCCGGTGTCGTCTTGCACAATCGCGGGCAAAGCTTTTCCCTTGACCCCAGGCACCCCAATGCAGTGGCGCCGAACAAGCGGCCTCTGCATACCATCATACCCGGGATGCTTGCGAGAGGCGACCGGGCAGAGATGCCTTTCGGCGTTATGGGTGGCTACTACCAGGCAATGGGCCACGCGCACCTGCTGACGAAGGTGCTCGACTTCGGGATGGACCTGCAGGAGGCGATCGATCTGCCGCGGGTCGCCCCCGTCAGCGGCACGATGAAGGTCCAGGCCGAACACGGGCTCGCTCGCGAAACCGTAGCTGAACTTAGCCGGCGCGGTTTCGAAATCATTCCTGCCACGGACCCGATCGGCGGTGCGCAGGCTATTCGCATCGATTGGGCAAACGGGACCCTGCTGGGCGGTTCTGAACCGCGCAAGGACGGCTGCGCCCTCGGTCTGTAGGGCGGTTGTGGCCAGAGCGGAATCCAAGATGCTGAAGGCGTTCTTCATCGCCATTTGGCCGGCGAGCAGGAGCCTCTGGCGCCATGGTCCAGATAATTCTTGCACGCCATCGACAATCCGCTCGGCGCGAGATTGTCACCCATGTCTTAGGTATAAACCGTAACCTATGTGTCCAGAATGGACCGGGAAAAAATGGTGCCCAGAGGCGGATTCGAACCACCGACACGCGGATTTCAGTCCGCTGTCGGTGATTGATATTGTTCAGATTTTAGGCCGAATGTCGCGTTTGTGTCGCGTCAAGCCAAAACCGCCCGCTCGGCCTGAACTCGTTGCCCTGTTCAGCGCCCAAACGCGCGTGCCGTGGTGCCGGCAGTCATTCAGATGGATGATGGTATGGTTCGGCACTCATAGTAAGCACTGATCCCCAGGCAATTTAGAGACTTTCTGAGGTCCATGTTCCCTATGGGCGCAAGCGGCGCGACGACGGAGGTGTTGGCGCAGGCGGCGGGGTCGGCGTCGTCGAGGCTCGCACGCCTGGAAGCCACGACGACCGACGTCGACCAACGGGCAACCGTGGGGCGCTCGATCGATCAGGAGATGGCACGGGCGACGAGCCAGTTCGACAGCGACAGGCGTGTCAACCAGCCGCAAGCGCAGGCGATCGAGAAGCAATTGCAAGTTCTCAAGTCAACCGGCAACGCTGTCGCGGCTCAACAGGCGGGACTGCACGCCATGGAAAGGCAGTCTTCCACCGCATCGCATCTCCTCCAAAGCTTTTTGCGGCGTCAGCAGGATGCCAGCGAGCGGGGTCAACTCGGCCAGGCGGATGCCAGAGTGTTTACGCTCGCCACACCGCCGGAGCGGGCGAGCTCGCTTCATCCGATCTTTCTGCTTCCTGTTCGGGAGATCCCTACATGATTATCGAGTTGTTCGGTCCGCCTGGTGCAGGCAAGACGACCCTTCTCCGCGCCCTTTGCCGTGAGCTGGCGAAACACGACATCCGTGTGAAGACAGTCAATGGCTATCGCCGGATTGATTTTGTGTCTGTCGGCAGCGAAGTCGATTCGGTCGAGGATGAAAGCCCGGAGACACGCCATGGTATCCAGCGTCTGGTGCACAAGCTCGCCACCGCGAGTCCGGTCTTGTTCTCGACCCCGCCGAGCGAGGGGGCCGCTGCGCGGCTTTTGGCATCGATCCCTCCAAAAAGCCGAATATGGGCGTTGCGTCTGAAGATCGACGTCGTTTTGCTCTTCGAAGCCTGGAATACGGCGAAGGCCTCAGAAGGGTACTTCATTTTCGAAGAGGGCATCGTTCAGGCGTTGTGTGCGCTCGTCCTGTTGGGACGAAATCCAAGTATCGACATGGTTCGTAATTGCCTGACGTTCCTGCCGCGACCGGATCTCCTCATTCAAGTCGACGCGCCCGGGGAAACGCTGCGCCACCGCCTCATTGAGCGGTATGCGCGGCAGCCGTACCTCGAGCGCCTTCTCGAAGTCGGAGTGGTCAGGGGCCTGAAGCAAGCGGATATCGCGAGGGAGATCGGCCAATGCCTGCAAGACAAATGGCCGCTGATGCGTGTCGACGGCCTCGACCCACGCAATTTCGAACAGGTCGTCGCGCGCATCGTGGGGCACGGATTGCCCGCGACGGCATGCGTCGGGCCAGACTAGAGGCGCGAGTTGCATGGTGTTCACGGTGAGATCGTTCGTTGGCATTCGCAGATTTCTGCGGGCGCAGCGGCGACCGTTCGGGAGCGTCCATGAGAACCGTGCACCCGCTCGTCGGGATTACCGAGCAAGCCACCAGACGGCTGGGTACGGTGCCCATTACTCCGACACGTACCGGTCCGGCTACTATGCAGCTCTGTGGTCGGGTATCGAAAAGCCTTTGGTCGAACGTATTCTCCTGCCTGTTGGCGGGCCGAACCGGAAATGCCTGGACTTCGCATGCGGCACAGGCCGCATAGCAAATATCGCAGCTCCATTTTTTGGTGAAGTCGTCGGCGTTGACATCTCCCAATCTATGCTGGCTAGCGCACGGGTTCCGAAGAACGTGAAATTGGTCCGCGCTGATCTTACGTTCTCTCCGCTTGCCGAAAGGTTCGACGTGGTCACGGCATTCAGATTCTTCCTCAATGCTGAAGATGAGCTCAGGAAGGATGCACTGTCGGCCATCAGCGCGCATTTGAACGAAGGTGGATTGCTAATCTCGAATATCCACATGAATGCGACCTCCCCAATAGGGCTGGTCTGCCGCATTCTGAACCGTTATGCAGGAGGGACAGTCCGCCACACTTTGAGCATTAAAGGATACGAGCAGACGCTCATTGCAAATGGCTTTATTGTCGAGCGGATAGTTGGGTACGGTTTTTTGCCGCGACCCGGGAAATTGCTGCCAAGACTGTGCGAAATATTGATGGTGCCGTTTGAAAGGATCTGCGCAAGTGCCAGGATTCCGGCGGAGCTTGCGCAGAATTTCCTGGTGGTTGCCAGAAAGCGGTAAAGCCGGCGGGCACATGAAATTTGAAACCGAGCATTTGCCATGAGGCTGGTCTTTGTTGAAGCTCATGTCGCGTTCATGTCGCGTGGAGTTGCCGACAGTCGCAGGAAACCCTTGAAACTCAACGGTAACAGTTCGCAACACGGCGCGACATGAAATGCCGTAAGTCGCCAAGCTGGCGACACCGCAAGCCATTGACTTTATATGAGGAAGTAGTGGTGCCCAGAGGCGGATTCGAACCACCGACACGCGGATTTTCAGTCCGCTGCTCTACCAACTGAGCTATCTGGGCCTGCTCCGGCGGGCGGCAATCTGCACACCGGGTTCATGAAAGCGCCGTCGGCACCCCTTGAAAGCGCGTGGGTTATAGCACGGGAATTCGGCCTGTCCAGCGCTTAGAGCATGATCCCGAAAAGTGGAATCCGGTTTTCGGAAAAGATCATGCTCAGGCAAAACGCCAGAACCTGTTCCATCCGACTCTACCCGGATGGAACAGCTTCTGGACATTGAGTTCAGGCGGGAAGCGACAGGCAGTCGGCAAGGCCGATCATCGGTCACAATCGCGGCCGCGAAACCGTCCCGAGCTTGTGGAAAACTGCAGGCGGACGGCGCTATTTCTGGTGGTCGTCGTCGTCCTCGTCGTCGCGGCCCGGGATGACGTAGACGCCCTTCAGCCAGCGGTTGAGGTCGATGTCCTTGCAGCGCTTCGAGCAGAACGGGTAGGTTTCGCGCGCCGATGGCTTGCCGCATTCGGGGCAGGGCCGCTTGGGTCGCAGCGGCGTGACCTTGTCGTCCGGGCTCATATCCGCGCACCCGCCAGCCAGTTGACGTGCACCTTGAAGCCTTCGCCGCTCAGCAGCGCCACCGTCTCGTAGAGCGGCAGGCCGACGACGTTGGTGTAGGAGCCGACGAGCTTGACGACGAAGGCGCCGGCAAGCCCCTGGACGGCATAGCCGCCGGCCTTGCCGCGCCATTCTCCCGACGCGATATAGGCGTCGATCTCCTCGCGCGGCAGCCGCTTGAAGCGCACCCTGGTCTCGACCAGCCGCAAGCGCTGCTTGCCGCCCGGCGTGATCAGGCAGATGCCGGAATAGACCCGGTGCGAACGGCCGGACAGCAGCCCGAGGCAGTTGGCGGCATCGTCGAGCGTCTCGGCCTTGGGCAGGATGCGCCGCCCGACGGCAACCACCGTGTCGGCGGCCAGCACGAAGCTCGGCAGGTAGTCCGTCTCGGTTTTCAGCGAGACCAGCGCCTTCTCGGCCTTCTGCGTCGCTAGCCGGTTGGCCAGCGACCGCGGATGCTCGGCACGCAGCGGCGTCTCGTCGACATCGGCCGGCAGCACGCGATCCGGCTCGATGCCGGCCTGCTGCAACAGCTCGATCCGGCGCGGCGAACCCGAGGCAAGCACGAGCTTCTGCAAAATGCCCATCGCGATCCCGGCCGGGTCCTTGAACTTACTTGAAGCGGTAGGTGATGCGGCCCTTGGTCAGGTCGTAGGGCGTCATCTCGACCAGGACCTTGTCGCCGGTCAAAACGCGGATGCGATTCTTGCGCATGCGGCCGGCCGTATGGGCGATGATTTCATGTTCGTTTTCGAGCTTGACCCTGAACATCGCGTTGGGCAGCAATTCCGTCACGACACCCGGAAACTCGAGGACTTCTTCCTTCGGCATTCGATACCTTTGCTTGGATGGGTACTTCCAGCGCCCCGGCCGGAAAGTTGCGCGGAACCTATATGATAAACGTCCGCTTGTGAACACGCTTAATCCGCGGCGTTTTCAGCCTCGTTGCCGAGAAAACGGCGGCCGATCCGCGCCTTCAGCCGCTCGCGCACGTCGCGATAGGCAGCCATGATCTGTTCGCGCGTGCCGCTGACGCCGGTCGGGTCGGGCATCGGCCAGTATTCGACTTCGACGGCCAGCGAGCGGGTGAGTTCGAGCGCGGTGTGGTGGGCTTCCGGCGCCAGCGTCACGATCAGATCGAAATAATCGTCTTCGAGGTCGTCCATCGTTCTCGGGTGCCGTTCGCCGAGCGACAGCCCCTCTTCGGCCAGCACGGCATCGACGAACGGATCGCGTTCGCCGCCGCGCACCCCGGCCGAGGCGACGAAAGTGGTAGGCGGGAGCACCTTGCGCGCCAGCAATTCGGCCATCGGCGAGCGCACGGCGTTCATGCCGCAAACAAACAGGATCGAGCGGGGCAGGATCGAGCGGGGCAGCGGGGCGGCCAGTTTAACCTCGCCAGTGCAGCACGCAAACCAGCGTGAACAGCCGGCGCGCCGTGTCGAAATCGATGTCGATCTTGCCGGCAAGCCGGTCCATCAGCGTCTGCGAGCCTTCATTGTGCAGGCCGCGCCGGCCCATGTCGATCGCCTCAATATGGCTGGGCGTCGCGGTGCGGATGGCGTCGTAATAGCTTTCACAGATCATGTAGTAATCCTTGACGATGCGCCTAAGCGGCGTCAGCGACAGGATATGGGTGACCACGGCTGCGCCGTCCTCGCGCGCCACCGCGAACACCAGCCGGGATTCGGCCAGCGACAGTTTCAGTCGGTATGGCCCGGCACCGTCGTCATTGACCGGCTGGAAACGGTTCTCCTCGATCAGGTCGAAGATCGCCACCGCCCGCTCATGCTCGACATCGGGCGTCGATCGGCCGATCGTCTCGTCGAGCTCGACATCGATCAGCCTGGCGCGGGTTTCGTCGTAGTCGGACATTTCTACATGTTCAGCCGGATGGCGACGGAGCGTCCATGCGCATCGAGTCCTTCCGCCTTGGCCAGCGTGATCGCCGCCGGCGCCAGCGCCCGCAACTGTTCCGGCCCGAGCTTCAGGATCGAGGTACGCTTGACGAAATCGAGCACCGAAAGCCCGGACGAAAAGCGCGCCGAGCGCGCCGTCGGCAGCACGTGGTTGGAGCCGGCGACATAGTCGCCGATGGCCTCCGGCGTATGCCGGCCGAGAAACACCGCACCGGCATTGCGCATCCGCGCCAGGAAAGGCTCTGGGTCGTCGATGGCAAGCTCGACATGTTCGGCCGCGATGCGGTCGACCAGCGGCAGTGCTGCCTCGATCGTCGGCACCAGGACTATGGCGCCGAAATCGCGCCAACTCGCCGCCGCCGTCGCGGCGCGCGGCAGGTTCTGCAATTGGCGTTCGACCGCCTGTTCGACCGCGTCGCCGAAGGCAGGGTCGTTGGTGATCAGGATCGATTGCGACGCCACGTCGTGCTCGGCCTGGGCCAGCAGGTCGGCTGCGATCCAGTCGGGGTCGTTGCTGCCGTCGGCGACGACCAGCACTTCCGAAGGCCCGGCGATCATGTCGATGCCGACCGTGCCGAACACCTGGCGTTTGGCCGCCGCGACATAGGCATTGCCGGGGCCGACGATCTTGGCGACGGGCTTTATCGTCTCGGTGCCATAGGCAAGGGCTGCGATCGCCTGGGCGCCGCCGACGCGGTAGATTTCGGAAACGCCGGCAAGGTCGGCCGCGACCAGCACCAGCGGCGGCACGTCGCCGCCGGAGGCTGGCACCACCATGGCAATGCGCTCGACGCCGGCGACCTTGGCCGGCACGGCGTTCATCAGCACCGAGCTCGGATAGCTCGCCGTGCCGCCCGGCACATAGAGCCCGACGGCCTCGAGTGCCGTCCAGCGCGAGCCGAGCTCGACGCCGGCGGCGTCGGTATAGCGATCGTCTTTAGGCAGCTGCCGCTGGTGATGGGAGCGGATGCGCTCGCGGGCGAATTTCAGCGCCTCGACCGTCTGCGGATCGGCTGCATCGTAAGCCTTGGCAATGTCATCCTTGGACACCGCAATGCCGAGCCTTGTCAGGTCGCCGCCGCCGAATTTCTGCGTGTAGGCGACGAGCGCCGCGTCGCCGTCGGCGCGCACCTTGGCGATGATCTCGCGCACCACGGCGTCGACGTCGGCCGAGACTTCCCGCTTGGTCAGCAGGAACGCGGCAAAGCGCTGCTCGAAATCGGCGTCGGACTGGCGAAGCGTGATGGCCATCGGCTCAGACCCTGTGGACCGGGCGCGACGTCGCTTCCCAGGCACCGCCGACATCGGCAAGCCGCGCCTCGATGCATTCGACATCGAGCATGATGGCGCCGCCTCCCGCAAAGATCAGCTCGACGATGCCGGCCGGCTTGTCTAGCGCGAGAAAGCTGATCGCCAGCAGCGACAGCACCTCGTCCGGTTTGTCGCGGGCAATGCCGCTGGTCTTGGCGGCGAGCACCCGGTCGAAATGCAGCACCGCTTGCCGCCGCTCATTGTGCTGGCGCAAGAAGCCCGATTTCGCCTCCCAGACGAAGCGGTTCATGGTCAGCACGAAGCGCTTGACCGAAGGCAGGTATTCGAGATCGCTGACCTTCATCACGGCATCCTGGACATGCGCCGAGATGATGCTCAGATCCTGATCGTCGAGCGCGACAAGCTTAAGGCCATTCATGCGGAATTCGCACCTGCGAAGGTTTACATTTGGCCTTCTGTTAGGCGGTCTTGGCGATCCGCGCAACCGGACCGCAAGCCTTGCGGAAAGGCTTTAGCCCGAAATGCGCTCGATCTCCGCGCCGCAGCCGGACAGCTTTTCTTCCAGCCGCTCGAAGCCGCGGTCGAGATGGTAGACGCGGTTGACCGTGGTTTCGCCTTCGGCCGCGAGACCGGCGATGACCAGCGACACCGAGGCGCGAAGGTCGGTTGCCATGACAGGCGCGCCCTTCAGCTTCGCCACGCCGTCGACGATCGCCGTCTGGCCGGACAGCGTGATGTGGGCGCCGAGCCGGGCGAGCTCCTGGACGTGCATGAAGCGGTTTTCGAAGATCGTCTCGGTGATGCGCGACTTACCCTTGGCCATCGTCATCAGGCCCATGAACTGCGCCTGCAGATCGGTCGGGAACGCCGGGAACGGCGCCGTCGTCACGTCGACCGGCGAAATGCCGGCGCCGTTGCGCCTGACGCGGATGCCGGAATTGGTCTGCGTGATCTCAGCACCGGTCTGCGAAATGATGTCCAGCGCCGTCTGCAACAAGTCGGGCCGCGCGCCTTCCAGCACGACGTCGCCGCCGGTCATCGCCACCGCCATCGCATAGGTGCCGGTCTCGATACGGTCGGGGATCACCCTGACGCGGGCGCCCGACAGCGCCTCGACGCCGTCGATGGTGATGGTCGCGGTGCCAGCGCCGGAGATCTTCGCACCCATGGCGTTGAGGCATTCGGCAAGGTTGACGATCTCGGGCTCGCGGGCGGCGTTTTCGAGCACCGTTTCGCCCTTTGCCAGCGAGGCCGCCATCATCAACACATGGGTGGCGCCGACCGAGACTTTCGGGAACACATAGCGGTTGCCGACCAGCCGGCCGTTCCTGGTCTTGGCGATGACATAGCCGGTGTCGACGTCGATATCGGCGCCCAATGCCTGCAGGCCTTCGAGGAAGAGGTCGACCGGGCGCGTGCCGATGGCGCAGCCGCCGGGCAGCGATACCTTGGCCTCGCCCATGCGGGCCAGCAGCGGCCCGATCACCCAGAACGACGCCCGCATCTTCGACACCAGTTCGTAAGGCGCCGTCGTGTCGACGATGTTGCGGGCGGAGAAATTGATGGTGCGCGAATAGCCCTCATGCTGCTTTTCGCGGCGGCCATTGACCGAATAGTCGACGCCGTGATTGCCGAGGATGCGGATGAGCTGCTCGACGTCGGCCAGATGCGGCACGTTTTCCAGCGTCAGCGTGTCGTCGGTCAAAAGCGCGGCGATCATCAGCGGCAGCGCGGCGTTTTTCGCGCCCGAGATCGGGATGCTTCCGGCAAGCTTGTTGCCGCCGACAATTCTGATGCGATCCATGAAAGAGCGTCCCCTCGGCCGAAAAGCCGGTTTAAATCGGTTGAGTCAGTTGCGGCCCATCTAGACCATTGGCCGGCTTGGTTCAAGAAACAGGCTATTTCCCCGCGTTGGCCCACGATACCTTGGCCAAAATACCGGCGACCAACATAGCCGATTCGCGTTAATCCTTCTGCTTTGCCGCCTGCAGCCCGTCCGGCCGCTGGTCGGCCCCGCCGGTTCGCCGTGAGCGCAATTGCGCCTTGCGCTTCTGCAGATTGGCACGCAACTGCTCGGCCAGCCGGTCCTTGCGGCCAGCCTTTTTTGGTAGACCATCCTTGTTCGGAGAAATTGTCTTATCGTTCATCGTCCCGTCCCCGGCCGGCGACCCGCCGGTGCGTATCAAGGGATAGCCAACATTGTGGCACGGCCATGTCCGCAACGATCGCCTGGTGCGGCCTTTCAACCCGTCTTTGTCTTGGCCTTGCGCTTGCCGGTTCGATATGGCAGAAGCCCCGCCATCGGCGGCTGCGGTAGCTCAGTGGTAGAGCACTCCCTTGGTAAGGGAGAGGTCGAGAGTTCAATCCTCTCTCGCAGCACCAGATCGTTTTCGCTAGCGCATCTTCCAAGGCCGCTTGACCTGCTCGATGATGATTGTGCACGGTTGGCGAGGTTGCCGAAAAATAGGCGCCCCGCGACCTGCCGAGTGCCACGCGCGCAGGCTTGTCAAAAATGATGGTCTTGCATGCTCACCTCCCGAGTCTCGAACGCGACTCAATCCTCTGTGATGTGATAGCTTACCGCCATGTCGGATCATATTCTGCCTGGCCAGAAGCAGCCCAAGCTGATCGTCGTCGTGGCGTTCGATCGTGGCGAGGATGGCGAACTGTTTCCCACCTTTGGTCCGGCTGATCAGCAAAGCGAGGAACGCGCCATCCGCACCGCTAAGACGCTCGCAGGGAAGCACGTTGGCGTAATCGCATGGAGCCGTGACGCGAACCCGGCGCTTGGTTACTACGGCCCGCCGACCGTACTATTCACCAGCGGTGACGTGCCGGATATGGAGTAAATTCAGTCGGGGTCTATCTTACGGTGCTCGATGGGACGTGCTTTACAAGGATGATGAGCCTTTTTGCCCGATTCATCCTCGCCCTTTCAGTCTGCTTGATCTGTCTGCCTTTCGTATCCAAAGCGGCTCCGGGCTCCACAGCATCCCGCGATGTGGAGGAGACCGAGGCGTGCAGTCCTCTAAACAAAGCCAACGAAAGAGTATTAAGGACGCCCGCCATTCAGGTTACGGACCACTTATTAGGTATGGTGACCAACCTGGGTTTCTGCATCAAGAAGAGATCTACATAGGCGATATGGTATACTCACGACGCCAGCCTTTTGGGCGCTGGATCGCGACGGCACGTCCTCCGGGCAGCGACTTGAATCCGGACGGGACGCCGATAAACCGAACTTGCAGCCGCGTCGGTGAAGAGAAGTTGGACGGCATAAATACCGTGGTCATCAGATATGATAAAATGATCAACGACCAACACCAGTCGTACCGCTGCACCACTTGGCTTGAAACTCCAAAATACATACCCCTAAAGATGGTGTGTAAAGGACCCTTTGAGTGGACAAGATATTGGTTCTACCGGACCGACATTATGCCGCCGATGCCACCACCGAAGTGAGCGCCTCTCGCCGTTTCACCTCTCAAGTTCCGTTCATACCGCATCATCGCATCCGCGATGACCTCGCGGTGGCGTGTATAGATGCCGGGGCTCGACACAATTGATGCAGGCGTGCCCGAAGACGCACGGTTGATCGTTCCAAGCGATTGTGGCGGGACGGTCCATGTGCCAATTAATTGCGGTATGCCCGATTTGGAGAGCCTCATTTGAAATGCGCCGGCAAATTGATCGTCGCAACAGCACTGCTGATTGCTGGCTGTCAAAGCGATGGTAGAACCCAGTTTGAAGCAGGCAGAGCGAAACTGCAGAGTCCGGAACAGAGGCGCGCTGCAATTCAGCACTGCCTCAAAGGCGTAACATCGAAAAAGAGATGGGTTCGAGGACGACCTCCTCCCGGAGGCGTGAAGTGGTGCACCGACTTTGTCAATGCTTGGGCCACCGGCCGCTGGACCTATAACGACTATCGCAACGGAACTCCGAAGACCGGCTATGACTACAGAAGAGACAAGATCGTGAAACTTCCCGTCCCATGAGGGCCTGGACCGTCGTTGTCAGGCCTTGCTGGAAATATGAGCCCTGAGTGGGAAATGGACGGCTATGCAGGTCAGGCGAACCCAATCCGATGGCGTTGGGGTTAAAACCCAACACCCTGAACGACCCGAGTTCGACCCAGGGCAGACATTCACAGCTCGTTGACTGACTGTCTGCAACAGGTGGAGAGCGGAAGTGCCACCCCGGGAATGTCGCCTCAGTCGAGGCTGGCCGGCGACGAGAACGGCTGATTGGCGTCGACCACGAAGATTGCCAGCTCGTCGAGATCGGTTGTGCCGGCGTTGAACACCTCCATCGGCGTGTTGGCCCCGTGTCCGATCATGGCCGTGCCAGCTTCAGCATAGGCCACTCCGTGGGGCGTCCTCTGGCCGACCTTGCCGGCCAGCACATAGAAGGCCTCTGGTCCCGGATGCGTATGAATCTTCGTCTTGACGCCGGGCGCTCCACCGGCGCGGTTGACGCGCAGCAAATACTCGCTTGCGCTGATCGGAGGGATCGGTCCGATCTCGACGACCTTGGCTCCGCCGGTCGTAGAGCCATCCTTCGGTCCAAGCGTGAACAGCCAGACCTTGCCTGCGATCTCCGCCGCAAGCGAGGTCGGGCCCGCCGCGCTTTGGGCCTGCGCCAGCGTTGGCAGATTATCCAGCCGCCAGTACAACGGTCCGGAGGGCAGTTCCGTCACCTTTTTCTCAACCACCGGCTCGACGGCGAATTTGCTGTCTGCGGGCATTGAGACTGACGTCATCAGCCCGAAAGCACACACCGAGAATATAAGCAGGCCAATACGGTGGGCGCTGAGGGAATGCGGCTTCATGGTTGGTCCTCCCTTTTCATGGTCACCCCCTCGACCCAATATTAGCTATAGCATATGTACCGCCTTACGGGGCGGACCAAATTTCGGGCCACCCTAGTGCGCCTGCCGCCAAAGAAGACTGTTCATGATGCCAAACCGTCTCGGGAGAGTTTTCAAGTATTGGAACTAGGTCGTCGCGGTGGCATTGGCTGCGATGACGAGTGCCAGCAGAGGAAGGCGTGGCTCCTCCGCGTCGTCAAATGGGTAGCCGACGGCCCGTTTAGGGTTCGAAGCAGTCTTGCCCCCAGGCTACTGTGTCTGACGTGAGTCCAACGGTCCAGCCGTCCAAGATCGGCCCGCGCATGGCAGCCAGAGCCGCTCAGGCGGGCGCTCGAAAATGTCTGAGGTGCCAAGGTCGGCGCACCGCTCCGCTCGCATGCGCCATGATGCGTGCGGGGAAAGGCTTCTGGTCTGCCCCTGCTGCAGGCGGCTTAGCAAAGCTTGCAGCCGGGAACAACCACTCAACGACTCGCGTTTCTTGCCAGGGCCCGCTTCTTTTGCAACAGGGCGGCGGGCGTCGAAGGCTCGCAAATGTCGCGCCGGCGTTTCAATAGCACTCGCCTCAGCCCTCACGATTTGGCTATTTGTGAACGCGTGTTTGATCAGGTTTGCGCAGATGAACACATTGACCTTTTAAGCCTGGATGCCGAAGCCTTAGCGGTGATGATTGTCGCAATCTTCCGAAACTTGACTACCAATGAGCGCGAACTGCTGGAGGAAGTTAGGTCTCTTCGTCGCTCAAAAGGCAGAGAGAAGGCGCACTAGCTTTGCGGCGTTCCGAGGTGAATTGGTCTAATCCCGCTTTGGCACAGCCGTTTGGCATCTGAATTGCCCATTGAGAATCGCCAGAGTGTAGCCACCGAGCTTGCGAAGGGGATGGAAATGGGCTTAGCCAAAGACTTATCGGATGTCGCGCTCACATTCGAATGTCCGGATTGCTCGCATCCGGCGGTAAGAAAGGGCTCTGCACTCAGAACAATCGCGCACTTCAAATGCGACGGGTGCAACGCAAAGGTGCGGATCACCTATCCGCAGAAGCTAGCGATTTTTGAAAAGCACAGGCTATTGGCCGCAGGCGACCGCCGCCAGCGAGGCCAGGAACACTACGGTGCCCGCAACATCGATCGGGCCGATGCGGCCGAAGTGGCTTCGCGACCTCTGCCGCGTGCAGCGACGCGTGCTTAAGCCTTCCTCATCCGCGCGGCCGTCGCCCTTTTTACGCATGTTGACCGTGAGAATGCCGTCCATCGGAATAATTCGGGCGAAGGGCTCGTTTGTTCCTTAGACGATGCTAAAATATAGCAAAGTGTCCGAATGTCACTTCATGAAGCCCGCCAGACAGGCTGCGGCTTGCTCTGGCCTAACCTCGAAGGGAACCAGGGATGAAAACGGCTGTTTCAACCTCTTTGACAAGACGAAGTGTTGTTGCCGCGCTGGCGCTGGCCGCCGCGTCGACGGCGGTATTGCCCGCCGACAACGCACTCGCCCAGGCCAAGAAAACCACAGCTGAAAAAAGTCTGTATGAGCGGCTGGGGGGCGTGTTCGCCATCGCAGCGGTGATCGATCATTTTAGCGACGCCGTCGTGAAAAACCCGATCGTCGGCAAGAAGTCGAAGAACCCACAATTGCGCAAGTGGCACACCAAGAACCTTGAAAGGTTGCCCGGCCTCAAGTTCATGCGCACGCTGTGGGTCTGCGACGTTTCTGGCGGGCCCTTCAAGTTCGTCGCCACCAAGCCCGGCACGACGCCGCTCGGCCTCGAGGAGGCGCATCGCGACCTGCGGATTTCCCCCGCGGAATTCGATGAGGTCGCAGCGGAACTCGGGCGGACCCTGGATCATTTCAAAATTCCGAAGCCTGAGAAAACCGAAGTCTTGGAAGCTTTCGCCGCCCACAAAGACGAGGTCACCGCCGGCAACGTCAAGCGGGGCTGAAGCGCTTATATCGTGCGGGCGGATGCATTCGCATGGCGCCAGCGTCGCCCTGAATGCAGCGCGGCCCTGACCTCGAGGTCAGAGGGGCCTCGGGACATCGTCGACCCACCTCTACGAACCTTGCAGCTCAAGGTGAGAACGCGGAATTTTCGACAGACGCCAGGGAAGGTTCGGCCTGGACCTCCTCCGTCACGACTTCGAAGCGGGTAAGCCGCGAAAAACCGAAACTGGTTGAGATGGCGACGTCGGTCGCGTCGCGCCCGGTTGCCATCAATATCCGCCCGATGCGCGGGCGGTTGTGGCGAGGATCGAATGTGAACCAGGTGCCGGCGAGATAGGCCTGGAACCAGGCGCTGAAATCCATCGGATACGGCGCCGGCGGTACCCCGATGTCACCGAGATAGCCGGTGCAGTACCGCGCGGGAATATTCATGCAACGGCATAGCGCGATCGCCAAATGGGTAAAGTCACGACAAACGCCGGCCTGGTCGGTGAAGCTGTCGTGAGCCGTCCGCAGCGGGTCGGCTTTCTGGTAGTCGAAGACGATGTGATTGTGAACGAAATCGCAGATCGCCTGGACACGCGCGCATCCAGGCGCGGTATTGCCGAATTTCGCCCAGGCAAAATCTCCAAGACGATCGGTATCGCAGTAGCGGCTGCCGAGAAGAAAGACGAGCACTTCGTCCGGCAGGTCCTTGATCTTGTGCTGCACAGCCTGCTCGGCGACCGCATCGGGCTCGCCGCTATCGTAGATATCGAAGGTGGTTGAGATCGTCGTCAGGCCCGAGGGCGCCTCGATCCTCGTGCAGGCGTTGCCGAAACCGTCGACGTAGCCGCGTGCTTCGACGGGACGATCGAAATCGATGACCTGTTCCGTCAACAGATCGACCCGGCGCGATGGATGGATTTCGAGCGCCAACAGCATCGGCGTTGGCTGCGGACATTCGTAGGTGAGGGTGTAACCTGCGCGGATCCGCATCGACGCTCCGATTGTTGTCATTCAGCAACCGGGCAAACTCCGCGTCGGCCAAACAGTTCCGGGAAAACATCAGCGGATGCTAATTTTCCTACGCACCGATCTCCTTCGCCACATTCACCTCGACGGTCATTGCAAGAAAGCTCGACGCGCTTCCCGAATAACTCCCGGAAAGCGGAATGGCTTGACGAGGATGCCGGGCCACGGCCACCCTGATCAAATCCCGATTGCCGACAATGCCATTGGTGGGGTCGAACTCGACCCAGCCGGCACCCGGCAGGTAGACCTGGCACCAGGCATGCGTCGACCCGCCGCCAAGAACCGTCGCGCTGTCGCGGCTCGGCACATAGACGTAACCAGTCACAAAACGGGCGGCAAAGCCGAGCGAACGAACCGCCTCCATCATGAACAGCGCAAAGTCCCGGCATGTGCCGCGACGCAGGTGCAACGTCATCAGCGGCGGCTGCGTCCCTGGCTCGCTTCGACGGGAATACACAAAGCTCTCGTGGATGGCATAGCAAAGCGTCATCAACAGATTGCCGGTCCCGGTGTGCCCTGCGGCACTGAGGAACTGTCGTGCCCACTTGCCAACCTCGTCACTGTCATCCTCGTATTGACGTTCCATCGTCTGGGAGAGATCTGCGGCTTCGTCGGGATCGTAGGAAAACGGATAGTGAAGCGCAGCTTCGTCGATACGGAAATCGGGCGCATGCTGCGGCGTGTGGTCCAGCCGAATGTCTGTCGCAAAGCGCAGTTCTTTCGCGGGGTTCTCGAAATCGATCACCGCCACGCAGTTTCCGAAAACGTCATGGATCCAGCGAACCTCTTTCGGCTCGGGATCGACAGACAAGGCGTGGTCCAGGAGTCTTTGATCGAAGCTGTCGCGCGGTCTGAACATCAGCCGATGCTCGCCGAACCTCACCGGCCGGCTATAGCGATAGACCGTCGTATGCTGGACTGAGAAGATCGGCATCAGTTTTGGTCGACAAGTTTACCTGCGATGTTGGCGCAATCATATAATCTTTTCCACGCTCATTCGATGGTTCCTACTCGGAACCTGCGCGAACTGTTTCCGCTCTGATCGACCCTTCCGGCAGCGGCCGCATGAGTTCAGCCTCGGACTTCGTCAGATGGATCCATGCCGCCCAGTCCGATGGCGGGAGCACAACCACTTGCCGATTGTGATATGGCGCCACGTCCGGCCCCGGATCGGTCGTCAGCATCGTGAACGTCGGCGGCTTGTTGCCGACACCCTCGCGCCAAAGCCCGGCAATCGCCATGAACGAATGGCCATTCAGCGTGAACTTGTGCTTGGCTTTCGGATATTTCGTTCCCGTGAATTCGAAGAATGCCGACGCCGGGACGAGGCAGCGTTTGCTGTTGCCGAATTGTCGACCCTCCGAGCGAAAGTTGAATACAGGTCCGCCTTTTGGTCCGGCCGGAGGAAAGCCGAACGTCATCGACGCCAGTTCGATTGTGTTGCCGGCAGCCCGCATTACAGGCGCGGGGTCGTTGATGTGGATGTCATCCGCCTGCGGCAGGTCCAGTTCGGTTTGATGGCTGGGAATATTGAGCGCCAGCAAAGCCATCATCCGGCAGTACTCGGCCCAGGCGATGTGCTGCTCGTAGTCATTGCACATTAAATGGCTCCGGACGCTCGATCGAGATCAGTTTCAATATAGCGTTTTCGGTTCGCGCCGATTGCTGCCGGACTTGCCCTATTTGGGCCGGCGTGCGGCGGCGATGGCCTGCAACAGATTGATGCTGTTCATGTCGGGTTCGCTGGATGCGGCAACGGCAAGTGCGGCGGCCTCGGCTATTGTCGCGACGTCGTCGCTGCTGATTGTTCCGCGCTTTTCCAGCAGATTTATAAGTTCGACAACGAGAAGAAAGGCGTTCACGCCATATCGTTCGGCTTTGAGCTCGAACTCGCCTCGAGCCAATCTCTCCGCGTCTCCTTCAGCCCGTTTGTCCATCTCGGCGTCCTCTCCTATGGCGACAAGCTGTGAACGCTTAGCACGAATGGTTTAATCCTTCGAACTGGCCACACCTTTCGCCAGTTGCCGATTGCCCGAGCTTGGCACCGTGTCGCCGGCGGCAAGGGCACGGCTTCAGCCAAGGATGAGACCTGCCAATAGAACCGTAAGGATAAGGGACAGCACGACGGCAAGCAGCCCGCATGCCTCCAAGGTGTTGGTTTGCCAAACTTTCGTCGGGCGCCTCCGGTTTGAATTCCCGTTTCGCGAAACAAACTTCATCGGGCACCAGATTGGACGCGGAGCCGGCTTGAATTTGTGTAAGCGCTCGTCTTCATCTGTCCGGAACGGCAGATGCGCCGCGGCATCTCCACGGAACTCCGAAGCACTGCCTGCGCGGCGCCGGCCTGCTTTTCATCGACGCGGGCCATCACCAGAACGACACCCTCTGCGATCTTCGGCTTGCCCGGCTTCTGGGCAAAATTGGCGAAGGTTCCGAGAAGCCCGCCGCCAAAGCCGCCCCACGCCGCACCGACCAGAGCCATGCCGGTCATCCCCGCGGGATCAATGCCCTGAGCTCCAAAAGCGCTAAAACCGGCCAGCAGACCAGCCGTCGCGCCAAGTGCGGCCCCTGCGCCCGCACCCCGCCAGAGACCGCTCATCTCATCGTCGTAATATCCAGCAACGCTGATCGGTTCATCGTTGTCATTGTAAGATCCGACCACGCTGATCTGCCGGCGACGAATCCCGCCGGCCTGAAGCCTGGCAACAGCACGTGCTGCCTGGGCATGGGAATCGAACAGTCGGCTGATCGTTTGCATTTGCGCCCAAACCCGACGCTCGTTCGGAACGTCGGGCTTCTCCTCTCTGGCTTGAACTCTTCCGCCCAGACGCATCTTGGTCGCGCCAAAGCTCACTACAACGTGAGCCAGCCGGCTACGTTCCTCAGCCGGGGCTTCGGTCCATTCCTGGAGCGTCTTGCTTGGGACCTAAGTCTGACCAGCTTGGGTGTGCTGAGGCCATGCCGACCGGGCCGCCGGCTCGAAGAGAGGGCTCAGATGTGCTATCGCAGACCCAAAAAGCTCAAAATAGCGATTACGATCACGATGGCGCCGACCAGCCAGATAATGTTGTTCATGATTGCACTCCTTCGCCTCCGGGCTAGGCGCACGTCGGGGTGACGCCCGCCACGCAAGTAGAACATTAGATACGGCTAAAGGTTCCTCCCGGGCCTCGCTGTCGAAAGGGCCCGCCGCACCAGTCGGCACGGCGGGCGACGCAGAGTTCACCCCGGTGGTGGGGCAGCAGACGGCGTTGCGTCCAAGACTCAGCTGATGCTTCTGGACCAGTCATCTACCTGGCGCTCTGCCTCTTCCTTGGCGATGCCATATCGCTCCTGGATACGTCCCAAGAGCTGGTCTCGGTTGCCTTCGATGCGATCAAGATCATCGTCGGTGAGGTCACCCCACTGCTCTTTCGCCTTGCCTTTGAACTGCGTCCATTTTCCCTTGATTTGATCCCAGTTCATGTGTTCCTCCTTGCTTCCTGGGGCCCGCACTAAAGCGGAGCGCGGACCGATCGAGCATTTCGATGTCGGTAACGAATGAAGATCAGCAGCCGCTAAAAGTTCCGGTGCCGGCGCAAAAAGCCCGCCGTGTCAGTGCCGGACTGTGAGCTGATGTTGATGATGTCCAGAGCTTGATGCTCGTTCGCAGCACCATCTTATCCCGTTGAAGGCGCTGAGCTTCTTGCTGGTTGGCCTTGGCTGGCAAGCCTCGAAAGGCTGCCCAGCAGCATTGTTCTGTCCTTGCCGATCATCAGCACGCCGCTGTCGGGCGCCAACAGTGCCGAGAACGGCAGCATCGCCGCGCCGATCGGCGAAGCCTCGGGGCCGAATTGTCCCGACACGATTTCCGGCGCCACGATGCCGATGGCGCTGATCCTGTTGAACTGGGTCTGCACCTTCGCCAGCAGCTCGAGATGGATCGGCCGCGGCAGGATGCTGTCGAGGACGATCGCCTCGATGTCGATCACGGAGGTGATGGCGATGATCGCCTCGACCAGCGCATTGGCACAATCGTCGATCCATTCCGACAGCGGCTCGCGCGCCCCCGGCGGCAAGGGATCGAGTTCGCGCGCACGATTGATCTCGACGCCGCGCGATTTGAGATGATTGACCAGAACATAGATCGAAGCGCGATGCAGCAGGCTCTGGTAGCGCGCCGGCTTGGCCGCCACCGAATCGAGGCTTGAAGGCGAGACCGGCAAAGGACCGAGCGCGGCGCTGTTGCCGTGCGGCCCGGTGTGGACCTTGCCGCCTTGCACCAGTCCGCCGCCGACAAAGGTGTCGATCGAGATATGCATGAAGTCGCGGAACCGTGCGCCGGTCCCCTGGATGAGCTCGGCGAGTGCGGCCGATGACGCGTCGTTTTCCACGAAGACCGGGGTCTTCGGTTTTGTGGCGAAGAATGTCGTCAGATCGATTGCTTCCCAGCGGCTACCGAGGTCGTCGGGAAAGCCGAGCTCCTCGCTCCAGCCGCCGAGGAAATATGGCGAAGCGATGCCGACGCCGACGATGCTGGCATCGCCAAGCCCCTCGACCAGCTTGTCGAAAGTGGCCAGCGACATGTTGCCGGCCTTGAGCACCAGATCGGGGTCCGGAAAGCGATATTCGTGCGACTCGCGCGAGCGGACCTCGCCGGCGAAGTCGACGAGCACGGCTTCCAGCGCGCGCCGGCCGATCTTGATGCCGACGCTGTAGATGCGCTCCGGTGCAAGTCGGTAGAGAGTGGACGGCGACCCCCGTTGTCCGAACCTTTTTCCCACTTGCTTTACGAATCCAGACGATTCCAGCCCGTCGACAATGGTGGCGACCGCGGCCGGCGTCAGATTTGCGGCGCGCGCCAGATCGGACTTGGATGCCTCCTTCAGGCGGCGGATGGCATCGAGCACGAAGCGCTCGTTATAATGCCGAACCTTGACCGAATTGCTGCCTTTTCCGGACAAACCGGCGCCTCCCCATTTCATTGCCGCGGAACTGCTCTAGTCGCCTGCAGCTTTGAAGTTGCCGCAGTCGAGCGCTCCAGCTGCACCCGTGCGCGAAGCGACAGTGCCCTTCGGGGCCACGGAAGTCAATTTTCCAGTTGCGGCGCCGGCCCATTTAATATAGCAAATTGAAGAAACAGGACCAGGGAGGAAGGGTGCTGCACTTGGGCGCATTAGGCGAAGCCGATGCCATGGTGAAGAGCGACGTGGCGGTCCCCGTTGCCCTGGTTCAGGCGACAAAGGCCTTCGGCGGCACCATTGCCCTCAAGGACGCGTCCTTCGAATTGCGCCCAGGCGAGGTGCTGGCTCTGCTTGGCGAAAACGGCGCCGGCAAGAGCACTTGCGTAAAGCTGCTGGCCGGCGTGTATCTCCCGACCGGCGGCCATGTCGAAGTCGATGGCAAGCCTGTGGTCTTCCATTCGCCGCACGACGCCCAGGCTGCCGGCATCTCGGTCATGCACCAGCATCCCGGTCTGTTCCCGGATCTTTCGGTGGCGGAAAACATCTATCTCGGCCATATGCCGCGCGATCGCTTCGGCGGCATCGACAACGCCGCCATGCTTGCCGGCGCGCGTAAGGTGCTGGCGACAGTCGGCCTCGACGTGCCGGCCGAAACCCGGCTCGGAACGTTGCGCACCTCCGAACAGCAACTGGTCGAGATCGCCCGCGCCCTGTCGCTCGACGCGCGGGTGCTGATCATGGACGAGCCGACGGCCGCCCTGTCGCAGCGCGAGGTCGAGCGGCTGTTCACCGTCGTCGCCGACCTGCGGCTGCATGGCGTGGCGATGATGTTCGTCGGCCACCGCATGGACGAGATCTTCCGCATCGCCGACCGCATTGCGGTGCTGCGCGACGGGCGTCTCATCGGCGTCAAGCCGAAGGCCGAGCTTGGCCGCGCCGCCGCCATCGGCATGATGGTCGGCCGCGAGGTGACCGACCTCTATCCGCAACGAAACCACGCCACCGGCGCGCTGGTGCTGGAGGCGAGGGGGCTGTCGCACGCCGGCGGCTTTTCCAACATCGACCTCAAGCTCCACGCCGGAGAGGTGCTCGGGCTCGGCGGCCTGGTCGGCAGCGGGCGGACCGAGATCGCGCGCGTGTTGTTCGGCATCGACCAGCCCGATGCCGGCGAAATCCTGATCGACGGCGAGGCTGTGCGCTTCGCATCGGCACGCGACGCCATGGATGCGCGCATCGCCTATGTTTCGGAAGACCGCATGGGCCAGAGCCTGGTGATGGATTTTTCCATCCTCGACAACGCCGTGCTGCCCGTCCTCGACAAGGCAGCCCGCTCCGGCTTCTACGGCACGGACCGCGCGATCGATCTGGTTTCGGACTGGCTGAAGCGCATGAAGCTTCGCTTTTCCGGCTACGCGCAGCCGGTGAAGGAACTGTCCGGCGGCAACCAGCAGAAGGTGGTGTTGGCCAAATGGCTGCGCACCGAGCCGCGCGTCCTCATCCTCGACGAGCCGACGCAAGGCATCGATGTCGGCACCAAGGCGGAAGTGCATGCGATGATCGCCGACCTTGCCGCGCAGGGCTTGGCCATCATCCTGATCTCCTCCGAAATGCCCGAGCTCATCGGCATGTGCGACCGCATCATCGTGCTGCGCGAAGGCCATCGGACGGCCGAATTTACCAGGGGCGAAGCCACCCAGGAAAAGGTGCTGGAAGCAGCGACGAAGGCCGGTGAAAGCGCCGACCCGGCAGCACAGCCTGCCAGCGAGGAGAAGAGAAAAGGACCGCTCGACATACTGAAGCGGCGGGAGTTCGGCCTGCTCGCCGCGATGCTGGCGGTCGCTATCCCGGTCACCATCATCAACCCGCGCATGGTGAGCGCGGCAAACTTGACCGCAGTGTCGATGGATGCCGCCCTGCTCGTGGTTGCAGCGCTCGCTCAGATGCTGGTGCTGATCACCCGCAACATCGACCTTTCGATCGCCGCGGTGATCGGCTTGTCGGCTTACATGGCGGCGAGCATGGTCCAGGCCTATCCAGGGCTCGACATCGGCATCGGCCTGATGAGCGCATGCGTGGTCGGTGGTGTCGCTGGCCTGATCAACGGCCTTGTCGTTACCAGGGGAAAGATCCCGGCGATCGTCGTCACGCTGGCCTCGATGTCGATCTTCCGCGGCTTCAACCCGATCTGGGCAGCCGGCGACCAGATCAGCGCCGACGAAGTCACGCAAGCCTGGCTCGACATGACCGGCCTGAAGATCGCCGGCGTGCCGCTGATCGTCATTATCGCGATCGTCATCCTGTGCCTGGGTTATGTGCTGCTCTATCGCACCGCCATCGGGCGCGAACTGTTTGCCGCCGGCTCCAATCCCGACGGCGCACGTCTTATCGGCATCCCCGTCGACCGGCGGATTCTGCTGGCCTTTGGCATGGCCGGCCTGCTCGGCGGCCTGTGCGGTGCGCTGTGGGCATCCCGCTATGCGACCATCGATGCCCGCGTCGCGCTCGGTTTCGAACTCACCGTGATCGCGTCGGCGGTGGTCGGCGGCGTCGCCATCCGCGGTGGTTCGGGCACGCTGCTCGGCATCATCCTCGGCGCGCTCACGCTGCTCGTCATCAAGAACGGGCTGACGCTGGTGCGCGTCGACCCGCTATGGCTGCAGGGCGTCTACGGCCTGGTGATCCTGGTCGCCATCGGCATCGACACGTTCATCGTGCGGCGTGCCGAGCAGGCAAGACAGGCGAGGGCGCGGTGAGAAAGTTCCTCCGCTCGATCGACTTCTGGGATCTGCTGCTGGCGACCTCCTGCGTGGCCATCTTCCTCTACGCGGCGATCTTCGTGCCGAATTTCGTTTCCGGCTTCAATCTCTCGCAACTGGCCGCCAGCGCCTCGGAAAAGGCATTGCTGATCCTGCCGATGACGCTGCTCATCATCACCCGCGAAATCGACCTGTCGATCGCCTCGGTGCTGGCGCTGACGTCCGTCGTCTTTGGCTTGCTGGTCCAGGCCGGCGTGCCGACGCTTGCCGCAATCCCGCTGACGCTCGTCGCCGGCGGCCTGCTCGGCGCTTTCAACGGCTACCTGGTCTCGGGCCTTGGACTGCAGTCGCTGGTGGTGACGCTCGGCACGATGGCGCTCTATCGAGGTATTGGCTACATCCTGCTCGGCACCGGTTCGGTCAACATCCTGCCGCCCGCGGTCGTGGATTTCGGCATCAACAATCTGCCGGGCACCGAGATACCGTGGACCATCGTCCCCTTCCTGGCGCTGGCGCCGGTGTTTGCGGTCGTGCTGCAGAAGACGCCGACCGGCAAGCGCATCTACGCGCTCGGCGGCAGCCCCGAGGTGGCGCGCTATTCCGGCATAAACACGCGCCGGATGGTGCTGAACCTGTTCGTCGTCTCGGGCGTCGTCGCGGCGATAGCCGGCATCGTCTATACCGCGCGCCTGTCCAATGCCCGCGCCAACAATGCGCTCGGCATGGAGCTCGACGTCATCACCATCGTGCTGCTCGGCGGCGTCAGCGTCTTTGGCGGCAAGGGCCGCCTGACCGGCGTCATGCTGGCGTTGGTCCTGATCGCCATCATCCGTAACGTGCTGGCGCTGAACCAGATCGGCGGCGACGCGCAGGGCATGATCATTGGCCTGCTTCTGATCGGCTCGCTGCTGGTCGGCAATTACTGGCGCTCCACACAGGAACTGCTCAGCAGATCCCGCGCAATGCGCGAGACAAAGGGGTGATCTCGGGCCCCTTCCTTTAAGCCCGAATTTTGACGGAGGAGTCACAATGAAAGCGTTTAGATTAGCCCTGCTCGCATCCGCGGTTCTGCTCGCGCCAACCTCGCTGGCCTTCAGCCAGGAATGCGCCAAGGAACCCGTAACGGTCGGTTTCCTGCCCAAGCTCGACACAGACCCCTACTTCAAAGTGGCTTTTGGAGGTGCACAAGAGGCAGCCAAGGAAATTGGCGGCACCGCTACCCAGGTCGCCCCATCGCAGGCGACCGCCGAGGCGCAAATCGAATTCATCAACAGCCTCGTGTCGCAGAAGGTCGGGGTCATCGCAATTGCCGGCAACGACGCCAATGCCGTCGCGCCGGCGCTGAAGCGCGCCGTTCAGCAGGGCGTCAGGGTGATTTCCTATGACTCCGATGTGGCCGCCGATGCTCGCGCGGCATTTGTCAATCAGGTCAAGGGCGACAGCCTCGCAGAAATGATGCTGGAAAGTGCATTCGCCCTCAGCGGCGGTGAAGGCGAATTCGCGATCCTGTCGTCGACGCCGACGGCGACCAACCAGAACGCCTGGATCGACTTCATGAAGGCGAAGATGGCCGCCGAGCCGAAGTTCTCCAAAATGAAGCTGGTGCAGGTGGCCTATGGCGAAGAAAGTGAACAAATCAACCAGCAGCAGGCGCTGGCGCTGGTCCAGGCGTTTCCCGATCTCAAGGTGATCATCGTCCCGGCAGGCATCGGCCTTCCGGCGGCCGCGCGTGCGCTCGAGGAGGCGGGCATGATCGGCAAGGTCAAGCTGACCGGCCTCGCGCCGGCTACTCTGATCTCGAAATACATCAAGGACGGGGCGGCCCAGGATATCTGGTGGAACGTCACCGATCTTGGCTATCTTACCTACCAGACGGCCCAGGCGCTTGCGCAGTGCAAGATCACCGGAAAGGAGGGTGAGAAGTTCACGGCAGGCAGGCTCGGCGAATACACGATTGGCGCCAGCGGCGAACTGATCCTTGGTCCGGCCAAGATCGTGACCCCTGAAAATCTGGCCGAGTTCAAGTTCTGATCCTTAAGAGCTCGAACTCTGGCGGGGGCGCCGGTCCATCCGGCGCCCTTCCTGAACCTCTCGAATCAAAACAGTGCGGGGGCGGCAATGAAGATATTGCTTGCAGGCGAAACCTTTGCGGCGACGACGTCGGTCGCCATCGGTAGCGATGTGCTTACAAGTGCGACCTCGACAAATGGCGCGACGGCCTTCAATGCCGCGCTGGCCGATGAGCGCATCGCGGTCACGCAGATCGGCGGCGAGCGTTGCGGCGCGGAGTTTCCCTATGACCTCGATGCGCTCGCCCAATATCGGGCGGTGGTGATCTCCGACGTCGGCGCCCTGACATTGCTGGTGACGCCGGATGCCCGCGCCGGGCGTGTCGGCGTCAACCGCCTCGATGTGCTCAAGGCCTATGTCGAACGTGGGGGCGGGCTGATGCTGGCCGGCGGCTATATGGGTTTTCAGGGCATGTTCGGGACGGCGCGTTTCCACGACACCCCGGTCGAGGACGTGCTGCCGGTCCGTTGCCTCCCCTACAGCGACGGCATGGAGGTCCCGCAAGGCCTGCAGACCTCCATCCTGCAGTCATCCCACCCGATTTTTTCCGGGGTGGAGGGGCCGTTGCCGCCGATCCTCGGCATGAACAAGCTGGAATTCAGGCACGACGGTTCGTCCCGGCTTCTGGCGACCTGCCACCACCGCGGCACCGACTGGCCGCTCCTTGCCGTCGGTAGCCATGGCCGCGGCCGCACGATTGCCTGGGCAACAGATATCGGCCCGCATTGGCTCTCGCAGAATTTCCTCGGATGGCCGTTCTACGGAAAACTGATGGCGAACATGGTCCGTTGGCTCGCCGGCAATGAATGAGAAAGCTGGACACCAGGTTTGACCGATGCAGTTCGCCTGCCGGCGCGGCCGATGCCGCGCGAGGCGCCGGTGACAGGCACCACCTTGCCGGCCAAGTCGAATTTCGGCGTGAACTCATTTGTCATGCGATTCCACCTTGTTCTTCAAATCGGACCGGCTGCCGTGCCGAACCGAATAGGCTCGCGTGAATTCGGCGCCCAGCAGAAATATCTCGGCCGAATAGTAGACCCACAACAGCACGACGAGCAGGGCGCCGGCCGCGCCGTACGACGATGCGAAAGCGCTGGTTCCGATATACCAGCCAATCAGCGACTTGCCGATGGTGAACAGAAACCCGGTGACGACGGCGCCAAGGCCGACATCGCGCCATTGCAGACTGCGGTCGGGCAGCACCTTGTAGATCGCGGCAAACAGCAGCGCGATCAGGGCAAACGAGACAATCCCGTTGACCGCGCTCAGGATGATGGTGCCGAACGGCAGATAGGCATTGATGACGTCTCCGAGCGCCGAAATCGCGGCGCTTACAACCAAGGACACCAGGAGCAGGAAACCGAGAGCGGCGACCAGGCCCAGGCTTGCAATGCGTGCCCGCACCAGCCGTGAGATCGTTGCTGCCCTCGGTTTGACTTTCCAGATTTCGTTCAGCGCCAGCTGCATTTCGCCGAACACGCCGGATGCGGCGACGAACAGCGTGACCAGCCCCAGAATGCTGGCAAGGGTTCCCGCTTCCTTCTGCGAAGCGTTTTCGATCGTCGCCTGCAGCAGCTCGGCACTTTGCGGTCCCATCAGGCCGGCGATCTGTGCCGAAAGGGCGAGTTGTGCCGCCTCGTGCCCGAAGGCCATGCCGGCGATAGCGACGACGATCAGCAGGATCGGCGCAAGCGAGGTCGTGGCATAAAAAGCTATCGCCGCCCCATGGCTCAGCGCATTGTCATCGATGAAGCCGAGGACGCTCTGCTTGAGGAGCCTCCAGCTCTCTGCTGCCAAATTCCACATGTGGGCCTCGCATGCTGTCAACAAACAAGTAGCGGCGGCGCAGCGCTGGGCGAGGGAGGGGCGCGAAGATCGCAACGGAGCGGCACGACAGGCCACGACAAGAACACCTCTTGCCCGAACACTTGCCAAGCGCCGGCCATCATGATGCCATGGCGCTGTGGAAGATTGCACGCTGGGTTGGGGTGGGCGATGTTGTTTCCAGGTGCAACAGGGCGCATAGGCGTGGCGTTTGCCGCGCTGCTTTTGTGCGCGCTGGTTCCTGCTCGGGGCGAGGAGCCGAAGGCGCTAAAAGGCGTCGCGCTCGTCATCGGGCAGTCCGACTATGAGCATGTCGGCAAGCTGCCCAATGCGGAAAACGACGCCCGCGCCATCGAGGAGATGTTCGACAGGCTCGGCTTCGAAACCGATGTCGCGACCAATCGCGACGCACGCAAATTGCGGCGCGACCTCGAAGGCTTCGTCGACGATGCCGAGGGTGCCGACGTCGCCATTATCTACTATTCCGGCCACGGCATCGAAGCCGGTGGCGAGAATTTCCTGGTGCCCGTCGATGCCGACATTGCGGCGCTCGAGGATGCCGGCGAGAAGCTGGTCCCGCTGTCGTCGATCGTGGCCGAACTGAAGGCCAAGGTGCCGGTCACCATCGTGCTGCTCGATGCCTGCCGCAACGACCCGTTTCCGCCGGGCACGCTTTTGAAACTCAAGCCGGGTGAAGCGGGCAAGCCGATCGGCGCCGGCGGCCTCGGCGAAACGCGCAGCGTCGTGGCGCTGAACGACAGCGCGCCGGCCAAGGGTTCGGCCGACGACAGCGGTTCTGGCAACGACAGCTTGGGCCAAGTCATCGGCTTTGCCGCCGAGCCCGGCAAGGTGGCGCTCGACGGTCCCGCCGACGGCAACAGCCCCTACGCGGCAGCCATATTGCGTCACATCGACACGATGGGCGGCGAGGAATTCGGCACTGTGCTGCGCATGGTCGGCGAGGAGGTCTATCTCAAGACCGGCGGCCGGCAGCGGCCCTGGGTCAATGAGAGCCTGCGCCGGCTGCTCTATTTCGGCACGCCCGCCGAGGTGCCGAAAGGCGAGGAGGGCGAGATCCTCACAGAGCGCCGCCGGCTGCTGCTGACGATCTCGACGCTGCCCGACCCGCAACGCCGCCAGATCGAGACGATCGCCCGCGACGGCGGCGTACCGATGGACGCGCTCTACGCCATGCTGAAGACGCTGGGCACCGAGACACCCAGGGATGCAGCCGAACTCGACACATTGCTGCGCGGCCAGACCGAGCGGCTGAAACAGGTACTGGCCGAGCAGGCGACGCTGAAGAGCCAGGATCCGGAAATCGTCCGGCTTTCAAAACTGGCCGAACAAGCGGTGCAGGAAGGCGCGCTGGAAGCAGCGCAGAAAATCCATGAACAGGCCAAGGCCCGCGTTGGCGAACTGTCGAAGACCGTCGACCAGGCTGAAGCCGACCTCAAGGCGCGTCGTTTCGAGTTTGCCGAGGTTTTCGGCGACAGCGCCAAAACCTACGAAATCTCCTTCAGCTATCAGGCGGCAGCCCAGGACTATGCCAAGGCCTATGAGCAGGTCGAGAAATGGGACGACCATGAAGCCTGGTTCTACAAGGCAGCCGAGGCCCAGGCGCTCTCCGCGCATGGTTCTTTCTCGGGCGACAACGCCTTTCTGGTGCAGGCGGTCGCTGCCTATGAAAAGGCGCTGACCTATGTGTCGCGCGAAAACAGCCCGCGGCAATGGGCGGCCACGCAAAACAATCTCGCCACCACACTGTCGACGCTGGGCGAGCGCGAGGCCGGCCGCGAAGACCTCGACAAAGCGGCAGCCGCCTTCGATCAGGCGCTGAGCGTCTACACGCGCGACGCCAATCCGGACGACTGGGCCTCGACGCTAGGCAATCTCGGCACCGTCTATTGGCGGCTCGGCCAGCGCGAGAACGGCACGACGTTGCTCGACAATGCCGTTGCCTCGTTCCGCGCGGCGCTCGAGGTGCAAGTGTCGAAAAAGCTGCCGCTCGAATGGGCGGCGACTGAGAATAATCTCGGCATCGTGCTCTCCGAACTGGGTGAGCGCCAAGCCACCAGCGACAGCTTTCGCGCCGCCATCGAAGCGCATCGCGCCGCGCTGACCGAATACCGCAGGGAGCGCGGGCCGCTCGACTGGGCGTTGAGCCAGGTCAATCTCGGCGCGGCCTTGTTCCGCCTCGGGGAGCGTGAACAAGACGTACCGACGCTTGAGCAGGCCGTTGCCGCCTATCAGGCGGCGACGGAGGAAATGACGCGCGAGCGCGCGCCGGCGCAATGGGCGACGATCCAGAACAATTTGAGTTCGGCGCTGGAATCGATCGGCCAGATCAATGGCGACATTGCTACGCTTCAGCGTGCTCGGGACGCGGCAGAGGCCGCACTGACGGTGTGGACGCGCGACCATGCGCCGGCCAGCTGGGCAAACGGCCAGTTGACGCTTGGCAATGCCTTGCAGCGTCTCGGCGCCAGGCAGGCCGGCAATGACGCGCTGCTCAAGGCGGTCGCTGCCTATGAGGCCGCACTTTCTGAATATCCGCGCGAAAAGCTGCCGCTCGACTGGGCTTCGTTGAACCAGAATCTGGGCTCGGTCTATGCGACGCTTGGCGATCGGGACACCGGCATCGACTATCTCCGGAAGTCGGCGTCCGCCTATCGCGAGGCCTCGCAGGTCTATACCGTCGCCGCCGCGCCGCTCGAATTCGCCTCAATAGAGCACAGTCTCGGCAACTCGCTGTCGACCTGGGGCGACCGTGCTCGCGACAAAGCGGTCCTTGAAGAAGCGGTCGCCGCCTATGATGCAGCGCTCACCGTGCGAACCAAGGAGAGCGCCCCGAAGGACTGGGCGACGACGCAGTACCGGCTGGGCGCAGCACTTTCCATGCTCGGCAAGGCCGATGGCGGTTCGGACGAGGCGCTCCAGCGCTCGGCGGTGGCCTATCGCGCGGCGCTCGAAATGCAGAGCCGTGACAGCGACCCCGACGCTTGGGCGGCAACGCAATGGGGTCTCGGCCATGTGCTCCTGGTTCTGGGCGACCGCACGCAGGACGGCGAAGCGTTCAACCAGTCGGCGACGGCGCTTGAAGCGGCGCTGCCCTTCTACGACCTCGCCACGGTGCCGGAAGATCACGCCCAGCTGCAGAACGAACTCGGCAGCGCCTATTACTACCTTGCCGGCAGCGCCAATGACCCGTCGCTCTACCAGAAGGCGGCGGCCGCGCATGAAAAGGCACTGGCCGTCTATGCCACGCTGCCCGACCGCTCGCTCTGGGCTTCGGTCGAAGGCGACCTCGGCAATGTCCGCATGATGCAGGCAAACGCCAGTTCCGACCCGGACGCCATGGCCAAGTCTGTCCAGGCCTATGAGGCGGCACTGACAGTGATAAGCCGCGACAGGGATGCCGACGAATGGCTGCGCAACCAGACCAATCTGGCCAGCGCGCTTTCGACGCTGGGCTACTGGCGCGACGACGTTGCCCTGCTGAAGCGTTCGGCCGGCATCTATCGTTCGATCCAGAGCGTGCGCACGCGCGACCGCGCCCCCGAACGTTGGGCCAGCACGCAGGCAAGCCTGGCCAATGTGCTTGGCATGATCGGCGCGAAAGAGCCTTCGCCGGCTTTGTTCCACGAGGCGGTCGCCGTCAATCGGGCGTTGGCAGACCAGGTCGACCGCGACCGCGACCCCGAGCGCTGGGCGAGCCTGCAAAACGAGATCGGCTATCAGCTGACGCTCGCCGGCCGCGCCGAAAACGACGTCGCCAAAATCGAGGAGGCGGTGCCGATCCTGCGCGAGGCCATCGCCGTGCAGAAGAAGATCGGTTCGGTGCCGGGCATTGCGTTCACCGAGGACAGCCTGTGCGACGTGCTTACCGATCTGGGTGCTGCTCGCAAGCAGAAGGCAATGGCCGAGGAAGCGATAGCCGCCTGCCAGCATGCGCTCGTCATCTTTCGGGATGGCAAGATGGACGACCTTGCCGCCGGCTCCGCAAAGAACCTTGCCGAGGCACAAGCGTTGCTGGCCGAATTGCAATAGCGCACAGGAAAAGGTGGCCGCGACCGGTTTCGATTGGCAAAGGGTTGCCGTTCCCTGCTATTCCCGCTTCAAATCAAAAAAGCAGTGGACGTTTCCAGCATGACCAATGTCGCCTTGACTGGGCTTGCCCGGGATCTTGCCAAGCGCGCGGCGGAAGGCCGCCCGGTGCGCATCGGTGTCATCGGTTCGGGCGAGATGGGCACCGATCTGGTGACACAAGGCATGCTGATGCCGGGCATTTCGGTTTGCGCGATTTCGACCCGCCGGCCGCATACAGCGCGTGACGCCATCCGCATCGCCTATGGCGACGAGGCAATGGCAGCCGAAGCGGACAGCGCTTCGAAGGTCAGCCAGGCGATCGAGAGCGGCAAGATCGCAATCACCTCGAACGAGATGCTGGTCACCAATCCGCTCATCGATGTTGTCATCGATGCCACCGGCAAGCCCGGCGTCGCCGCCGATTTCGACCTGATGGCGATGCAGCACGGCAAGCATCTGGTGATGATGAATGTCGAGGCCGACGTCACTATTGGCTGCTACCTCAAGCAGCAGGCCGACCGGCTCGGCGTCGTCTATTCGGTCGGCGCCGGCGACGAGCCGTCGAGCTGCATGGAGCTGATCGAGTTCGCCTCGGCGCTCGGCTACACCATCGTCTCCGCCGGCAAGGGCAAGAACAACCCTCTCAACCACGACGCCGTTCCCGACGACTACCGCGCGGAAGCGCTGCGCCGCAACATGAATCCGCGCATGCTGGTCGAGTTCGTCGACGGCTCGAAAACCATGGTCGAGATGTGCGCCATCGCCAACGCCACTGGGCTGGTACCCGACGTTCCCGGCATGCACGGCCCCAAGGCCGACCGTGACGAGCTGGTCAAGGTGCTGATCCCGCGCGAGCAGGGCGGCATCCTGTCGAAGAAGGGCGTTGTCGACTATACCGTCGGCAAGGGCGTGGCGCCCGGTGTCTTCGTCATCGTCGAGGCGACTCATCCGCGGATCATCGAGCGCATGGACGATCTGCATATCGGCCACGGCCCCTATTACAGCTTCTTCAGGCCCTACCATCTGACCTCGCTGGAAGTGCCGCTGACGGCCGCCCGTATCGCGCTTTACGGCAAGCCCGACATGGTGCCGCTGCCGAGGCCGGTGGCCGAGGTCTGCGCCGTGGCCAAGCGCGATCTGGCGGCAGGCGAGACGTTCGACGCGATCGGCGAGACCTGCTACCGCTCCTGGACCATGACCGTCGAGGAGGCTCGCGCCCACCACGCCGTGCCCGTCGGCCTGCTCGAAGGCGGCAAGGTGCTGAAACCGGTGAGGAAAGGCGAATTGCTCACCGCCGACAATGCCGCGCCCGACCCGACGACCAGGCTATTCGCCTTGCGCCGGCTGCAGGACGAGATGCTGTATGGGGCGGGTTAGGTGCGGTGCAGAAACTTTGACGTCGGCGGGACAGCGCCCCCCTTGTAACTTATTCCTTGCCGACTCTGCTATGAAAGCAGGTGCGGTGGCGGACGGGAGACCGACCC
>NZ_JAMYMF010000035.1:0-81150 GCF_040318415.1 Mesorhizobium sp. M1163
CCCTGGGTCAGTCAGGGAAGCAGCACACCTAGCGTTTCGGAGGCGATCAAGTGCTGGGGGCGAAAGCTTCCTGTGCCAAGGCAATCGCTTTCGACCTCTGCCATATTGCCGAGGTCGAGATTACGCGCGTTGCAAGCCCATCATAACACGAAAAAGCATCTGCGGGTCGCCCGTTTCGCGAGCCGTCTCGAATGGGCGACTGCGCCCATTGCGTGGTCCACTTCATCGGACGCGGCGCAAGTCGGTAACCTTCCGAACAGAATCCTCGGAGGCGGCTCCAGGTTAGACGTTGCAATTTCGCAGGCCCGCATCGGGCGCTGCGGCTGTGGAGGGCGGCATAGGAGAAGAACCATGCGCAGTTGGAACACGGGCCACATCGTCGGTCAGAGGCCTCCGCCCAAGGCACGAGAGGTCTGGAGCATCCGAACGCGACTGCAGTATCAGGTGCAGAACGCGATCTTGCGCTGTTCAATCTTGCCATCGACAGCAAGCTGCGGGGTTGCGAGCTGGTCACGATCACCGTCGGAGACGTCGCCCTTTCCGGCGTGCGTGATCAGGCGGCGATCGTGCAGAAGACAGGGAGCGGCGCTTTCACAAAGCGTCGCTCCATGACCCGATTACAGACAACGAGACGGGTCTCCTGGACATCCGCTCTTGCCCACATAACCAACAGATCATGCGGCCGGCACAGTCGTTCGGTCGTGGGCGCCTTCGCGGTATTCGCTCCAGGCCTGCCGCAGGATTTGCACCGATGAGGTTAGAAAGATACCGGCCATAAGTGCGGCGACGGCCAGATCCGGCCATGCGCTTGAGGTACTCCAGACGCCGACAGCTGCGGCCATCACCACCATATTGCCGATCGCGTCGTTGCGCGAGCACAGCCAAACCGAGCGGACATTCGCGTCACCATCCTTGTAGGGCATCAGAAAACCAACGGAAGCAAGATTGGCGGCAAGGGCCAGAAAGCCGATGGTGCCCATGATTTCCGCGCTGGGCACGCCGAGGATCAGCGTCTGATAGACGGTCGAGCCGGAAACCCAAAGCGCTATCAGGCTGAGCGACAGACCCTTGAGCAGCGCAGCCGTTGCGCGCGTCCTCAAGCTCGCACCGATGACCGCGAGGCTTATCCCATATGTGAGGGTGTCGGCGAGGAAATCCAGCGCGTCGGCCTTCAGCGCCTGAGAACCGGCAAGTGAGCCGGCAGTCATTTCGGTCAGGAACATGGCCGCATTAATAGTGATGACCGTCCACAGCACACGCTTGTAGCGCAGGTTCATGCCGTCAAAGACCGGCACGCCGCCCGAACAGCATGAGGCTTCCGCTGCTTGATCATGCGAATGACCGTGCAGCTTCGCCGGCAGAACCAGCAGCGGCGGTCCCGCACAGCTTTTGGTTTTATGATCGCAGCAAGCTTCAGACATGGGTGACTCCTCAGTGAAGACACTGTAGGATCTCTAGTGGCTAGAGGTTCAAGAGGCTTTTTATGGATTTGTCGATCGGTGAATTGTCTCGTCGCGCGGAGGTGAAAATACCGACGATCCGCTACTAACGAGCAAATTGGCCTGTTGCCCGAAACGGGTCGAACCGAAGGAAAGCAGCGACGCTATGGAAGGAGGGCAGTAGCGCGGCTTGCCTTTATCCGGCACGCGCGAGAACTCGGCTTCGAGGTTGATGCGATCCGTACGCTGCTTTCGTTGCAGGACGATCCGGATCAATCATGCGCCCGCGCCGATGAGATCGCGAAGGCACGGCTGGTCGAGGTGGAGAAGCGCATCGCCAGTCTCAAGGCTCTGCGCAGGGAATTGCGGAAGATGGTCGAGGAATGCGCCTGCGGGCGGGTCGGCGAGTGTCGCGTGATCGAAACGCTCGCCGACCGAACGCATGCGCATGGGAAGTTGGCGGCAAGTTGATCGGCGACGTGATGGCAGCGTTCGCGGGCGGCGGCAGCCGGCGCACCTTCACAGAATGTCAACCCCGACTCGAAGCATTCAGGCGTCAGCTAGAAGCGATAACGCACTCCGACTTGCGCGAGCACAGGCCAAGCTTGGACAGCGCGCGGCACAGGCTGACGCCGGGAGGCTGGGTTCCGGGGGGCAGGGCGTTGCCGGGCAATGTTCGGTCGCGGCGACATGGCGTTGCCTGTGGATTCTTGTATACGAGCATCCCAGTATAGCCGGCTGCCGGCTGTGTCCACGGAAGGGAACTGCTCGCCACTTGCATCGATCACGGCGACTGCGAGGACTTGCATGAAAACAGCCGTTCGCCTTTGCCTGCTGCTCGCCTGTCTGCCGACATCGCTGGCGCATGCCGGCTGGCAGGCGGTCGAAAAGGTCGAGACCTATGCCATCTCAGGGCAATCCGGGCCGGAGCTCTATGCCTCGATCGGCGGCCGCGGGCCGCTGCTCGGCGAGCGCCGCGTCATCGCGCATACCAATTTCAAGCTGACCTGGGTGAGGGACTACCAGCCGCAAGGCGACGCCTGCGTGCTGGTGTCGGCGCGGCCGAAGCTGATCATCACCTACACCTTGCCGAAGCCGGCCGCGCGGCTGCCGGGCACAATCCAGAAGAACTGGGGCGTTTTCGCAGCCGGCCTCGCCGCCCACGAGAAGGTGCACGGCGCCAGCATCATCGACATGGTGCACAAGATCGAGGCGGCCACCATCGGCCTGACCGTCCCCGACGACCGCGGCTGCAGCAAGATCAGGACCGAAGTGACGAGACGGCTCGCCGGAATTTCGCAGGCACAGCGGCAGGCGAGCCGCGATTTCGACCGGGTCGAATTCGGCCCGGGCGGCAAGCTGCGGCAGCTTGTGTTCACGCTGATGACCGGGGGATGATGCTGCGGGGCGGCGCAGGGCACCATATCTGTCGGCCAAGCTCATGCCTGCTCGGTCGGATAGAGCGTCAGGATGTTGACGTTGACCCGTGGCGGCTGCGTTACCGCGTACAGGATGGCGGCGGCGATGTCCTCGCTTTCCAGCTGCTCCATGTCGCCAAGCCTTAGCTCGACCGCCTGGCGCACATCGGCGCGCATATTCTGGGTGAACTCGGTCTTGACGGCGCCAGGCTCGATGCAGGTCACGCGGATGCCGTCCTTGCCGATCTCGCGGCGAAGCGATTCCGCCATCGCGCTTACCGCGTGCTTGGTGCCGGAATAGACCACCGAAGGGTGGATATAACGGCCGGTGCCGGAAGAAACGACGACGATGTGGCCGGCGCCTTGCCGTTGCATCGACGGCAGCGCCGCATGGATCGGATAAAGCAGGCCCAGAATGTTGACGTCGACCATCCGGCGGTATTCTTCCGGCGTCGTATTGCGGAACGGCGCGGCGACGCCGACGCCGGCAACCGCAAGCAGAATGTCGAGCCGGCCGTACTCCTGCAGGACCCGTTCGACCATCGCCGTGGCTTGCGCTTCGTCGGTGACGTCGGCGGCAATCGGCAGCGCGGTGCTGCCGGTCTCACGGATCCGCCTCGCCAGATCGTCCAGGCGCTCAGTGCGCCGCGCGGCAATCGCCAGCGTGGCGCCCTCGGCCGCCAGCGCCAAGGCGGTGGCCTCGCCGATGCCGGAGGAGGCGCCCGTCACCAAGGCGATCTTGCCGCTCAGTTTTCCTGTCTGCATCGTTTTCTCCTGACGCTTTGAACACGCCCTGAAGCTAGGGCGCAGACATTCTGGGAACAATGCTGGGAGTTCTTGGGCATGATACGCCGCAGCGCCGCATCCCGCGGAGTAGCTCAAGGCATGCGGGACAGCGCCCTCCAGCAAGCCCATGTCTGCGCAATTTTCCTTGAGCGAACGAGCGGGGCTTGACGCGACTGGAGGTGTTGCGTCTTGATATGGGGCTGCGGGGCTTCGCATGAAAACAGCTGATCGACTATGTCTGCGGGTGGCTTGTTTGCATGCGACGCGCTTGCATGCAGCACCGCGATCCTCTGGCGACCGACCGGGCTGAGCGCAAGATGAAGGTCCTCGTCGTCTATTGCCATCCCTGCACCGACAGCTTCAACGGCGCCGTGCGCGATACGGTGCTGGAGACGCTTGCCGAAAGGGGGCATCAGGTCCACCTGCTCGATCTCCATGCGACCGGCTTCGATCCAGTCATGCGCACGCAGGAATGGCGCGGTTACCACGACAAGGCGGCGAACCTGCAACCGGTGCACGAACATGCGCAGGAGCTGATCTGGGCCGAGGCGGTCGTCTTCATTTACCCGACCTGGTGGTATGGCGTGCCGGCGATGCTGAAAGGCTGGCTGGAGCGTGTGCTGGTGCCGGGCTTCGCTTTCGAGATGCCGACCGCACGACGCGGTCCGCGGCCCAAATTGCGGCACATACGCCGGGTGGTGGCGATGACCACATGCGGTGCCACGCCGCTGATGTCGTGGATCATGGGACAGCCCGGCCGGCGAACCCTGCTGCGCGGCTTCCGCTCCGTCTGCCATCCGCTGTGCCGGACCAAATTCCTGGCGCTCTACCGGATGGACAGCGTCTCGGCCGCCGGACGCCAGGCGCATCTGCAGCGGGTCAGGAAAGCGGTTGCCGGTCTTGGCCGCGCTGATGCCATTGTCGCCACGGTGCCTGGCTGATCAGCCGGGTGGGCCGTCGCCGGCGCGGGGCAATCGCTTTGGACAGGCGATTGCGCCAGGTTGGTGTTGGAGACGGCCAATTATCGAAGTAGGGGCCGCCCCTCTGGCCCTGCCGGGCGTTTCTCCCGTAAACGGCAGGGCAATCGAATATGGACTTGACTGACCCACCTACCGAACGCTGCAAAGCCTGAAACAAAAACCCGCCTCGGGAGGCGGGTCGTTGGAGCCAATTGGCACCATAGCCAAGTTAGTAGCATAGCTGCCGGCACAAAGCAAGAACAAAATACGCCGTGGCAATAAAAATCCGAATTCCTGCTCGTCCGAGGTCGCTGCTCAGAACGATTGCAAAACTCGCATTCCTTCACACCACTTGGCATCTCCCGCGCAAGGGCCATGAACGGGGAGATAGACCCGGCCGCAACGCTGGCGCTATGCTTGCAACGTTGGCGCTTTGCGACATTGTCGAAGGCAGCGTCCCTCGCTCCGTCTACGGGGAGGATGCCGGCAGGCAGGTGAGGGGCGGCGCAAACCTGCGAAGCAAGGGGCGGATTCAAATTTTAGGTCCAAAGCGATTGCTCGCCATGGCCTTCGCGGGGTGGCTGCTCGCCGAACCAAAACAGATTGGACAGATGAAAGCTGCGCAATGACCATCACCATCTACCACAACCCCGATTGCGGCACCTCGCGCAACACGCTGGCCATGATCAGGCAGTCCGGCGAGGAGCCTGAGGTGGTCGAATATCTGAAAAACCCGCCGTCGCGCGAAAAGCTCGTCGAGCTGATCGCCGCGATGGGCATGACGCCGCGCCAATTGCTGCGCGAAAAGGGCACGCCCTATGCCGAACTTGGCCTGGGCGAGCCGAAGTGGAGCGACGACGAGATGCTCGATTTCATGCTGGCGCATCCGATCCTGATCAACCGGCCGATCGTGGTGACGCCGCTCGGCACCATGCTCGCCCGACCCTCCGAAGCCGTGCTCGACATCCTGCCCAATCCGGATATCGGCCCGTTCACCAAGGAGGACGGCGAGGCGGTCATCGACGCCAGCGGCAAGCGCGTCGGCTAGATATCGTCTTATTTCGATCTTTGTCGAAATTCTCTTGACGTGCAGCGATTCTGCAAATAGCTTATTTCCATGAAACTCGAAAAAGCAGCTGCGCAACTTGAAGCCCTCGGCAGCCCGACGCGGTTGCAGCTCTATCGGACGCTTGTGCGGGCGGGCGATGAAGGCCTGCCGGTCGGGCGCATCCAGGACAGGCTCGGCATCGCTGCCTCGACGCTGTCGCATCACCTCAAGCGGCTGGTCGACACCGGCCTGGTGACACAGGAGCGGCAGGCGACGACGCTGATCTGCCGGGCCAACTATCCCGCCATGAACGGGCTCATCGGATACCTCGCGGACGAATGTTGCGCCGACGCCACCTGTGCGCCGGCTTCGGTGGAAGCGACGGCCAAGACGGCGGCGTAATTTTTTGGCATTGTAATTCGAAACTACCGGAAGGACGGAAGATATGGAGATGATCGAAAGGCTTCCCGTCGCGGTGATCGGCGCCGGGCCGGTCGGCCTGGCGGCAGCGGTCCACCTCATCGCGCAAGGTATTCCTGTCAAAGTCTACGAAGCCGGCAATAGGGTTGCATCCAACCTCAGGGATTGGGGCCATGTCCGGGTGTTCACGCCTTGGCGCTATTGCGTCGATCAGGCGTCTAGAAACCTGCTCGAGGTGCAGGGCTGGCGGATGCCGGAGCCCGAGGCATTCCCGACGGCAAACGATCTCGTCGCGGACTATCTCGAGCCGCTTGCAAAGCTTCCGCAATTGTCACCGTCGGTCGAAACCGGCGCCCGCGTCGTCGGCATTTCGCGCTGGGGCGCCGACAAGGTGCTGAGCAAGGAACGCGAAAACCGGCCGTTCATGCTGGTGGTCGAAACCGCCAGTGGCACGCGGCGCGACAGCGCCCGCGCCGTCATCGATGCGTCGGGAACCTGGCAAATGCCGAACCCGCTCGGCGCCGGCGGAATTCATGCCGTAGGCGAAGCGCAATTTGCCGACCGCATCGCCTACGGCATTCCCGACATCCTCGGCCGCGACCGCAGCCTTTATGCCGGCAAGACGACGCTGGTCGCCGGCTCCGGCCATTCGGCCGCCAATGCCTTGCTGGATCTCGCCAGGCTGGCGGATATGGAGCCCGGCACGGCCTTCATCTGGACAACGCGCGGCACCGACCTGGTGCGCATCTATGGCGGCGGCGATGCCGACCAATTGCCGGCACGCGGCGAACTCGGCGCCGAAGTGCGCGAACTCGCCGAGAGCCGCGGCGTCAGACTGGTGACGGGCTTTGCAGCCGTTTCGATCCGCGATGCCGACGGCCGGCTGGTCGTCGAAGGCCAGACCAAGGACGGCTTGCAGCGGATTGGCCCGGTCGACCGCATCATCGCCGCGACCGGACAGCGCCCCGATCTGTCGCTGACGCGCGAGCTTCGGCTCGAACTCGATCCGTGGCTGGAAAGCGTCAAGGCGCTGGGACCGCTGATCGATCCCAACGAACATTCCTGCGGCGACGTGCCGCCGCACGGTCACCGCGAGCTCAGCCATCCCGAGCATGGGTTCTACACAGTCGGCATCAAGAGCTATGGCCGCGCGCCGACCTTCCTGCTGCTGACCGGGTATGAGCAGGTGCGCTCCGTCGCCGCGGCGATTGCCGGCGACATGGTTGCGGCCGACAATGTCCAGCTCGTGCTGCCCGAGACCGGCGTCTGCACCGTGCCGCGGATCGGCATTGCCGACACGGGCTGCTGCGGCGGTCCGGCGCCGGTAGCGGTGGATGCCTGCTGTGTCGCCGATGCCGAAGCAAAGGCGATCGGCAAAAGCGGCTGTGGCTGCGGCGTCGCGGCATGAGCCTTCTGGCGCCTTCGCCCACCATCCTGCGCAGCCGCGGCGCAATCATCACCGCGCTTGGCCTGACGCAGATCATGGCGTGGGGATCTTCCTACTATCTTCCAGCGGTGATTGCGCCGGCGGTCTCCTCCGATACCGGCTGGCCGCTGGCATGGGTTGTCGGCGGCCTGTCTCTCGGCTTGCTCACGGCAGGATTGATCTCGCCGCGCGTCGGGTCGTCGATCGAGCGGCATGGCGGCCGCAGCGTTCTGGCGTTCAGCGCCGCATGCATCGGGCTCGGCCAGATCGGGCTGGCTCTCGCCCCTAATCTTGCGGCCTATATCGCAGCCTGGCTGGTCATCGGACTGGGCATGGGGGCTGGGCTCTACGATGCCGCTTTCGCGACGCTTGGGCGCCACTACGGCCACGGCGCGCGCTCCGCCATTACCACGCTGACGCTGTTCGGCGGTTTTGCCAGTACGATCTGCTGGCCGATTTCGGCCTGGCTTCTTGGGGAGGTCGGCTGGCGCGGCACCTGCCTGGCCTACGCTGTCTTTCAGCTGGTGATTGCGCTTCCGCTCTATCTCGTGATCCTGCCCCGCGAGGCGCCGCAACCGGCAGTCGGGCCAGGATTGCCGGTCGGGCCAGGATTGAAAGAGGTGACGCCGGCCGGCGAAGGCAATCCCGATCCGTCGATCATCATCGTTCTGGCCGCCACCCTTACGCTTGCGGCGGTGATCTCCTCGACGGTGTCGGTGCATCTGCTCACCATCCTGCAAGGCAGCGGCATGGCGCTGGCCGCGGCCGTCGGGCTCGGCGCGCTGGTCGGCCCGTCCCAGGTGGCGGCGCGCGCGATCGAGATGACCATCGCGCGCTACCACCATCCGATCCTGACCAAGTTCGCCTCGGTTACGTTTGTGGCGATCGGCGTTTCGGCGCTCTGGGCCGGCATGCCAATCATCCCGCTGGCGCTCGGCTTCTATGGCGCGGGCATCGGCCTGGAATCCATCGCGCGGGGGACGTTGCCGCTCGCGCTGTTCGGCTCGAACGGCTACGCGAAGCTGATGGGCCGCCTCGCCATGCCGAGCCTGATCGCCCAGGCGGCGGCACCCTCGGCCGGCGCATTGCTGCTGGAGCGCTTCGGCCCGCATGGGACGTTGGCCGCGCTTTCTGGTCTGGCGCTGGCCAACGTCATCCTCGCATGCGGCCTGGGCTGGCGGATGCTCCGCTGGCGGCAATCGCAGGTACAAACCCGATAGGATTTCGACCCGCGTTCAGCGCCGTCAACTGGAGAGCGGGAGATCTTCCACGGGATCGACAAGGAAGGATGCGGCAATCAGATCGTCCGCATCGAGGCGCAGTGAGCCTTTGGCGCCGCCCATAATGGCGGCAACCTTTTGAAACGTCTTGATTTCGTACTCGGTAATCTGGGCACTTTGCATTCTGGATTTGAGGTCAGCGACGCGCAGCCCCAAACTGGGGGACATTCCGATTTTACGGTTCGACATGGTAAGATGCTCCTCCCCGGCCCATGTTTGTTTTGCCACCCGCCCTTATTCGCATTTCCTCCGCCTGCCTAAATATGAGGCATCGCGAATACAGCGCCCGAACGCCCGATGCAAGGGAAGGTTCCGGCGCGCAGCGGTCACGAAATAATAACACGAAGGAAGCACGGCCGATGGTCGGGCCGAAGGTAGGACTTAGGTACGATGCCCCGCCGGACAGAGGGCTCCGGTGGCTTATCGGCTGGCGAGGACCATGCGGTTGCCTTCGCTGTCGCGAAACTCCGCCACCGTGCGCCCCGGCTGCCACGGCGCATCATGCGGTTCGGTGATGATTTCGACGCCGCCCGCCTTCAACGCCGCGCTCATTGCTCCGACATTTTCGTCGACCAGCACCAATACGGGCTCCGCGCCGGGGGCGTCGTCGGCGCGCCTGATGAAATGCAGGTTCGTCACGGCATGCGGAAATGCCAGCTCGATCCAGCGCCAGCCGCCGTCGCCCATCTTCTGGTCGGCCAGCACCTGACAGGCGAGATGCCTGGTGTAGAACGCCTTGGCGCGGTCCTGGTCGAACACCGGAAGCTCGGCAAACTGGATATGCATGGTCGTCTCTCCTGCTTGATGGCTGCCGCGCAGCCGCCCACGCGGGAAAGACGATGCGGGCAACCGAAAAGATTCTTCCACAAGGAGAATCTTTTCAGCGCAGCCGGTCGTCCTTCGTTCATACCAACCGGTCAGGAGACGACGATGGACTACGCGCTCATTCGATACGGTGTGAACCAAGCCGACCTGGAAGATAACCGCGCGCTGGTCGAAAAAGTGTTCGAAGCACTGGGCGAGGCGGCACCGCCGACGGTGCGCTATCTCGTGCTCGAGCTGGACGACGGCTCGTTCGTCCACATCGTCGGCCAGGACGGCGATTCGTCGGCGCTGACCGGGCTTGCCGCCTTCAAGGCATTTGCGGAAAACCACGCCGAACGCCGTTCGACCCCGGCAATGCGATCGCCTGTCAAAGTCATCGGCAATTACCGTATGCTGGCGGGTCAGAAGGCGGGATAGCGCCTGCCATGCCGCTCGCGCAGAAACGGGATGCTACGCCGAAAATGAACAGGGCGACGTTGGAGGCGATGCTCGTCGGGTTGCGGCCAAGGCTGCATCGCTACTGCGCGCGCATGGCCGGCTCGGTGATCGACGGCGAGGACATCGTCCAGGAGGTGCTGATCAACGCGCTGCAGGCGATCGACGGCGGTGCGATGGTCGAACGGCCGGAGCAATGGCTGTTTCGCATCGCCCACAATGCCGCGCAGGATCATCTGCGGCGGCGCAATCGGGAAAGGTCGCGCATGACCGAGGCCGACATGAGCGTCATCGAGGATCCCTCCGGCAGCGCCGACAGCCGGCTCGCCGCCCAGACCGGCCTGCGCGCCTTCATGCAGCTTTCGGTGCCGCAGCGCAGCGCCGTGATCCTGGTCGACGTGCTCGGCCTCAGCCTGCATGAGACCTGCGAAGTGACCGGCGCGACGCTCGCCGCCACCAAGGCCGCGCTGCATCGCGGGCGGGCGCAGCTCAAGCTGCTGGCGCTGCAGCCCGAGCAGGCGCTCGCGCCGAAGCTCGACGCCGATGACGAGCGCCGGCTGCGGCGCTATGTCGACCTGTTCAACGCGCGCGACTTCGACGCGGTCAAGGCACTGATCGCAGAGGACGTCCGGCTCGAAGTCGTCAACCGCGTCCGCCTGCGCGGCAAGGCCCAGGCGTCGACCTATTTCGGCAATTACGACCGTATCAGCGACTGGGCATTGTCACTCGGCTTCGTCGACGGCAGGCCGGCGATCCTTATCCGCGACCCGCAGGCGGCCGACGGCACCGTGCGCGGCTTCGTGCTGGTTGAATGGGCGGGCGATGAAATCATCCAGATCCGCGACTTCCGCTATGCACCGTGGTGCCTGGTAGATGCGGAAATCAGGGCCGTGGAGAGGTGAGGCGAGCGCTGGAAATGGTGCGGAAATGGCGCGCGGAGGCGACAGGGCCAAGGTTGCGCCACCGGCTTCGCTATTATTGAGGTGGCTTCTGGCACAGCCACCCGTTGCGGTCGCGGGTGGAACCTTCCGCTTGGGGCCTAGAGTCGACGCCGAAATCTCCGGTGAATATGTCTGCTTGCGCCGAAAGCAGACTACGCAATGGCGGTTCGAATCTCGTTTCGTGGGCCACTTACTCTGCCTCTGAAAACTGGATCGTTCGAAACTGAAGTTTTCCGCGCTACTGTCCCTTGGCTGGGAGGAGCGGGGAACGACGCGGCATCGAACCGGTCGCTTTCGATGTGGGTCAGACGATTGACCCATGAGTAATCATTCCCGCGTCACGCGCCGCCGCTATCGCAGTATTCGGAGTTCCGCCTCTGTTGATGGCCACGACAACCCGGAATCGGGCGCGCGACACAGTCAGGTAGATTTCTCGTAGTACCTGCTGCTCAAGGGCAGCTGCAAGCGGCGGGTTATTAACGACTCGTGGCGGCATAATCCCTTGCTCAAGTCCGACCAGTACCACCGCATCGAACTCCTGCCCACCAACGAAGGATGGGCGGCTAAGCACAACAAGGGGTTGGTCGGGTACAATCTTTTCCCCTCTCTGCGTTATCACATGCAGTGGGAGTTTTGACTCTGTAAAACTATCTAAAATATCTTTCCAATATGTCTCCGAATGACAGATGACGGCAATCTGTCTAACATTCTTCGAGCGAAGTTTCTGTACTGTCTTTACCAGGAATTTTGCGAAGGTCTGATCTTCATTGCGCGTCACAATGACCGGGGGGCTTGCTAGCGGGTGATCTGACGGAACAGAGGCATCATCCGTGCCCGTGAAGTCTGGGAACTCGCTACCAAAAAGGTCGGTGGTCCTTTGGATAACGAAGAAGGCGAGACTTATGATTTCTTTTGTTGAGCGATGGTTCGAGGGCAGCTTCTCGTTCTCAATGTCTGAAATTCCCAACGCGCCCAAGCCAGCGGCGGAAAGACCGAACGGCTCTTGCGCCTCGTCTAGCGCCAGCGCTATCGGAACGTGCTTTGCCGAATTGCTCGTTAAGAGCGGAAACACTCGTCTTTCGTTTTCGTTGAAGAGTTGCGCCTCGTCTACCAAAACGAGATCATACCCTTCGGAGCGCCTTTTCAACTCCCACACCGGCGTTTTAAGCCGACCAGCCAGCGACAATGCTATGTCATCAGAATCCAGCATACCGTACTGCTCAAAAACAACAGCGTGATAATTCTCAAAACAGTCAAAAACGACAGCGCGCTCCGTTTGGTTTAGGATTCTATGAAATCTACTAAAAGGGACCTCTGCGTTTATATACCGGTCCCTTTCGTCAGTTAGCCCTCTGCCTTTGATGACTGCTGATATTTCAGCAGTAACTAGGACTGCGAAGGCAATAAAAAGCTCATCTTCTTTCCATACTTGCTTTAGAAGTTCGCTTTCCTCGAAAAGCTGAGGACGAGTGTTCATAACCTTCTGCAGAGCGCTCCGCACTTGCAAAAATTGGAACTCTTTCGTTTTCTGTGCATCGCGGTCGATCACCATCTGCTCGTCTAGTTCAATACGACGGCGACCGTACTCTCCTAAAGTCGTGACGATCAATTCCTGATCAGTGCCGGTAAGGTATTCCTCGCCTCCAAGGGCCTTGAAACGATCTAACACTGTAGCAGCCATTGCCGCATTGTGGACAATATAGGCCACCTTCAAGGGCTGCCCATTGGCCCTGTGTTCATTGAGGTACCGCAACGCTATCAATTGCATCAGCAACGTCTTGCCTGAACCAGCAGGACCGATGATCCTGACTGGGTGCGAATGCAGAATGTCAACAGAAATGGCCCGACGTTGAGCCGGGTTCAGAACGCCGCTTCGTAGCCACTGATCAAAAGTCCAGTGCAGTGTTTCGTACGGATTTACGACACGATCTTCATACGTGCTCGTTGTCACGGTGATGCTGCTCAGGAACCCCGAGTCCGCATCAGCGGGCATAACAGCATTCCGAAGCTGGGCGAATTGTTCATCCTCCAGCGCCGGGCGCCTTACCTGCCGATCTACGAGCGAATTGCACTTTTCCACCAGAGATACAATCCGGAGTATTTCCGGCTCGATTCCCTTCGTCAACTCGTCGAAATCGTGCTCAGGCCCTATGCCGATAAGCGACCGCGAAGTGAGACCACTGAAGCCTGGCGCCGCTTCATAATAACAGACCGAGTAGTGCCTTGCGTCGTTACCGCGGCCGGCGAGGCAAGTATGGGATCCATTCGGCCGCGCGCGATGTATGAAGTCGCCTTCGATCATGAGCCCTTGCAGGCGCTGGCTTATAACATAGACAAAACGCTCGATTACCTGCGGGCCTATTTTGGGATGCGAAGCAATCGACAGGGCACCTTCTAAACGGAAGATGCCCCAGCTTTCGCTGCCGGTGTTCGAGAGGTACTCTGCATTCCAGATCGCAAGTATCCGACCATCCTCCGCCCCGGACAACCTCAATGGGCCTGCCGCTAAGTCGGCTCTGGCGAGTCCAGAAAGATCTCCATTCAAGAGGATATCTGCCAATGCACTTAGCGCCTCAGGATGTGTTAACAACCAAGAGCAAGTTTCTCGAGTAAGGCTGACGTATTCCATCAAATGTCCACCTGCGATGAGTAAAGATCAACTGTTTCTTTGGTGAAATCAGGCGATCCAATGCGGTTGTATAAGGCAGAGAACCGGGTGAGAAGGTCGGAAAGAAATGCCGCCTTTAATGACAGCATCTTGACCGGTCGCGCCGAAAAGAACGCGTTTTTCATCGTGCTAGACAGGTTCAGAGATTCAACGCGATCAGCCCATGCGGAGTCGCTAGTCTCTTCTGCATAGTTGAGCATCTTTACGGGTACCGTGATAGGGTAGCGGAAGAGTACAACCGAATGCTCTCGGACACCGCTGAATACCGCATTCTGACCATCATGTGGAAGAAAATGAAGAGCAGGAGAGTAACTGTTCCGTATCAATCGATCCTTTATCTTGGCCCATTCAGCACCAAAATGGACGCTTAGTTTCTCGCTTGCGATCGGGTTCAATTCTGAGTGCGTGATAGCATGCAAAATCTCAATGCCCGCCACGGTGCGGTCGATTGCCGCCAGCACCTTCGCCGGACGCTGTTGCGCTGAACGATACTGCTCCAAACCCGTCTGTAGGGACGTCAGTTCCTCGCCAGATGGGGGCACGTACGTCTGAGCTGACCACTCAGGCCGCAACTCGTACCCGATGGTCTGAAGGTTTGCGCATACCCGCTCAATAACCGCCGGTAAAGCCGCTTCCATCGAGAAGAAGGTCCGAATGGGGACAATTGGCAGGTAGGTCAGGGTGTCGGATTTCTGCCAACTAAGATCACATGCTGGAGTTATGACTATGCCAGCGCACGGGGTCTCGCCGAGCATTCCGAACGAAGGCAGGTTGCGCCAGATGTCACCACACTCGTGTCCGAGCGGCGGAAGAGTGTTGTAGTAAGATTTAGAATCAACCTTCGTGACTCTGGCCATTGCGCTGCTTGCCCCCTACCCCGGAGTATGACGACCACACGCGGATGGCAACGTCAACGCTGCGTGATGCGATCTCGACCGATTCGCCGGGCGGACATCCACTCGCGCAAACCGCTGGTCAACCGCGTCCGCCTGCGCGGCAAGGCCGAGGTGTCGACCTATTTCGGCAATTACGACCGCGCGACCGATTGGGCGCTGTCGCTGGGCTTTGTCGGCGGCCGGCCGGCGATCCTCATCCGCAACCCTGGGAGCCGGACGGCGCCGTGCGCGGCTTCATGCTGGTCGAATGGCGGGACGAGCAGGTCGTTCAGATCCGCGACTTCCGCTATGCGCCCTGGTGCCTGGTCGATGCGGAGATCAGTACGATAGAGCGGTGAGGGGGCTTGCCGAGATGGCGCGCGGAGGCGACGTGGCCAAGGGTTGCGCCACCGGACAAGTCTGCCATCGCCTCCATCACCAAGCTGAAGGGCTCCGCTGCCGATTTCGGGGAGCGGTATCGTCGCGAAGAGGATCTACGGCCTACACCCGTCATGCTCGATATAGAGCGGTGCCAGCTTTCGGATCAGGCAGCCTCCTCCTGGGTGACCCAAACGCAAATTGTCACACGGCAGCAAGTTCTTAGACTGGTTCCGGTTCTCTGGAACCGGTAACCCGCTCTAACTATCTGTTTTGCCGCATTTATGCGGACGCCAAATGATTCCATTTGGCTGCAAAATGCGCTAGCCGATACGCACGCGGCGCGTCACCTGGCCATTGCTTTCCCAGTATGTGTGTTTCTTGGCAATCAAGGGATCGTCCATCGCCGGTTGAATTTGTCCCGTGGTGCTGACCGCGCGCGAGGTCACCGTGTGTTCTCCAGGAGAGGGATTTGCCCAATCCAGGGACCAAATTTTCCAGGCGTGTTCTGCCTCCTCACTGTGGTCAATGGTCGCTGGTGCCCAAGGCCCCTGATCGATTTGCACTTCGACCCGTTCGATCGGCGCCCCCCAGCCTGCTCCAATGATGGAGTAATCTGAATCTTTCCGGGTAACCTTCGCGGGCGCGGACTTTATCAGCGCTCGCCCGACCGAAGTCTCGGCCCATACGGTCTCGCCGTTGTGGTCCTCCTCCCGGATGGTGACATAGTCACGGGCCATCAGAAGGCTCATGAACCGCGTATCGCGAACCTCGATGCGCTTTAGCCACTTGACGTTGGCGATCCCGTACCAGCCTGGAGCAATGAGCCGTACCGGGAAGCCGTTGGCCGCCGGCAAGGCGGCTCCATTCATTTCATAGCAGAGGAGATTGTCGGGGTTCATCGCGTCGGCGAGCGACATGCTACGAGCGAAGTTCTGCTGCATCTTGACGTCGCGTATCGGGACCTCGCCTGTGTCGGTACCGAAAAAGACGACCTCGATGCCCTTCTCCAGAACACCGGCTTCCTCGAGGATCGGGGCGAGCGGCGTCCCTGCCCAACGGGCATTGCCGATGCCGCCGGTGAAAAAGGGAAATCCGTGGTTGCCCGAGCATTCCACTGTGAAAACGACCTCCTGCCGCGGTCGCGCCCTGATGTCGGCGAGCGTTAACTCCAAGGGCTTCTTGACCAAGCCTCCGATCTCCATCGACCATGTCTTCTCGTCGATCGTTGGTCGGTTGAAATGCGAGATGCTGAAGAACTTGTCGTTTGGCGTTATCCAGCTATCCAAATCCTCCCAGACAAGCTGCTTCTGGATACCCACCGGATCGGGATTTTTGGTCGGCTGATCCAGCCACGGAATAACTTCCTCGCTCGGCCGTGTTGGAAAAGCGTAAGCCCGACGCGAGGTATAGAGAGCAGCAATTGCGGCAAGAGCCGCGCTTCCTTGAACAAGAAGTTCTCTGCGCTGAAAATCAGGCATGTTGTTTACCTCCCAGTTGATCCGGAACGGGCTGCAACGTGCCTTAGGCCGTAGCCTGATCACGGATAGGCGACACAATGTGAGGTCTGCCCATCCGGAAGTATCCGGATAGGTCAGACAATCACCGACGCAAGTCAGGCATGTGAAGCGTTGGACGAAACTCTGGCTCGCGTTTCGCATGCCAAGAGTGCGCCTTTGAGAAGGAAGTGTCCACAACTTGGACGGGACATGATGATGATTGCGGCATTCCATGCCGATTTCCGGTCCTGCCAAATCCTTGCTGCTCGGATCGCTGCCGAACGCCCCTTCTGGGTCATTTCCGGACCTTGGCGGGTTGCGCTCGGAAACGCTTGTTTCGACCCACGTCTGCCGTTCCGATATCGCCCCGCCATCTCCGGGGGGTATGTTCACCCAAATTCGACAAGAAACCGCATTGGCCTGCCGCCTCTTGTCGCGATCACTCTTGGCGCCACAGGATGGCGGCACGGCCGGCGCAGGTGTATGATGATGGTCTAATACTTCGCATCAGGGAGGACAGCATGACGTCTTGGGAAATCAAGGGACGGGAACTCGTCAATTGCACCTGCGAATATGGCTGCAACTGTCAATTCAATGCGCTGCCCGACAAAGGCCATTGCCATGCGGTGGCGGGCATCCAGATTGACGAAGGTCATCATGGCGAAACCGCTCTCGACGGCCTGCGGATCGCCGCGATCTTCAAATGGCCTGGCGCGATCCACGAAGGCAATGGCGAAGCCATCGCTTTCGTCGACGAGAATGCAACCGACCGGCAGCGTGACGCGCTGCTGCGCATCATGACCGGCCAGGACACCGACCCGTTCGCGACGATGTTCGCCGTCTACGCCTCAACCGTGACAAAAATGAATGAGCCGGTTTTCACCAAGATCGATCTCGACCTCGATATCGACGGCCGCAGGGGCCGCATCTTCGTCAAGGACTACATCGAAACGGTCGGCGAACCGATTCGCAACAAGGTGACGGGCGCGGACTCGCGCGCTCAGATCGTGTTGCCGAACGGCTTCGAATATGCGGTCGCCGAGATCGGCAGCGCTTCAAGCACAACCAGCGGGCCGGTTCAGGTGAATATGAAGGACAGTTACGGCCAGTTCGCCCGGCTGCATCTCAACAATCACGGGGTGGTGCGAGCCTGACGCGCCGCATGGACGGTGGGTCGCCACTGGAACGGCTGCTCAGACGCGACCGCGTCATCACGATTGCGGGCGTGGCGGCGCTGTGCCTGCTGGGCTGGCTTTATATCGTCGCCGGTGCAGGGCTCGGCATGAATGCGTGGGAGATGACGAGGGTCGCGCTATTCCCCCACCAGCAAACCGCCGACATGACCTCCGATATGTCTGGCATGGACATGCCCGGCATGGACATGAGCGCAATGGCCACGGCGACGGAACCGCGGGTCTGGGGGGCGGCGAACTGGGCGCTGATGATCGCCATGTGGTGGGTCATGATGATCGCCATGATGTCTCCGAGCGCGGCGCCGACTGTCCTGCTCTATGCGCGCGTGCATCGCCATGCGCTCGCACAGGGCCAGATCCAGGACAAGCTCGCGCCCACCGGCGTATTCATGGCAGGCTATCTCTTGGTCTGGCTGGGGTTCTCCGTCGCGGCAGCTGCGTTGCATTGGCTGCTCGAACGCGAGGCATTCGTTACCGCGGCGACGATGAGTTCGCAGAGCCGCTGGCTTTCAGGCATCGTCCTGATCGCCGCGGGCCTGTATCAGCTCTCGCCGCTCAAGAACGCCTGCCTGTCGCATTGCAGGAAGCCGACGGCGTTCCTTTCCCGCCACTGGCGTCCCCACACACTTGGCGCGCTGCGTTTGGGCGCGCTGCACGGGGCGTTCTGTGTCGGATGCTGCTGGATGCTGATGGCGTTATTGTTCGTGGGTGGCATCATGAACCTGGTGTGGGTTGCCGGGCTCGCCATTCTGGTGCTGGTTGAAAAGGCGTTTCCTGCCGGCCAGTGGGTCGGCCGGGCAGCCGGCATCGCCCTGATCGCCTGGGGCAGCGCAACGCTTTTGGTGTGACGGCCACGTAAAGTGCATCGCACCGCCCCAGCCAGGCCGGCTCACAACGCGTCGGGGCGGACCGGCGGTGACGTCAAGCTTACGCAGGCATTCAGGCGTCAAGGAACTTTGAATCCTGGCGTCCGTTTATCCGAATGTCGGGTATGAAGGGCTCCGCCATGAATGTCGGCGACGAAAGGACTGTATCCGTTTGGGCGAGAACCGAAGTCGCGCCTGATGCGGTTCCGCTCGAGCGGAGTGAACAGGTCGATGTCGTGGTCGTCGGATCTGGCATTGTCGGACTGTCGGTCGCCTACGAACTGGCCATCGCCGGGCAAAAGGTGGCGGTGCTCGATCGCGGCCGGATCGGAAGCGGCATGACGGCCCGCACCACCGCGCACCTGTCATCGATCTGCGATGACTATTTTTCGGAACTGATCAAATTGCGCGGCGAGGAACTGGCGCGGATTTACTATCAAAGCCAGTCGGCCGCTATTGACCGTATCCAATCGATCCTGGAGGCGGAGGGTATGGCGTGTGATTTCCGCCGCCTCGACGGTTTTCTGTTTCCGGCGTCGGGCAGGAAGGAATCCGTCATCGAGCGCGAACTGGACGCCGCTCTGAAGATCGGGGTCGACGTCGAGAAAACCGCAGGCGTGCCGTTTGCAGGCTTTTCGGATGCACCGATCCTTCGCTACGCCAATCAGGCGACATTCCACCCGCTCAAATATCTCCGCGGGCTGGCTGCCGGCATCCGCGCGCACGGCGGCGCGCTTTATGCGGAGACCATCGTCGATAAGGTCGAGGAGACCGACGGCGGCGTGCGCGTAAGCACGGTCTCGGGCTTTGCCGTGTCTGCCAGGTCGGCCGTTGTCGCCACCAACTCGCCGATCAACGATCGGGTCGCGCTCCATACCAAGCAGGCGCCGTATCGGACCTACGCCATGTCGTTCGAGATCGCGCGCGACGTTTTGCCGGATGCACTCTATTGGGACACGCTGGACCCCTATCACTACGTCCGTCTGCAGCCTGGCGAAGGCAAGACCGACTTTCTGATCGTCGGTGGTGAAGACCATAAGACAGGGCAGGCCGACGACGCCGACCACCGCTTCACGGCCCTGGCGGCCTGGATCAAAAAATTGGTGCCCGATCTCGGCGCGGAAGCCAATCGATGGTCCGGGCAGGTGATGGAGACGGTCGACTATGCCGGGTTCATCGGCCGCAATCCCGGCAACGGGCACGTCTTCGTGGCTACGGGCGATTCCGGTCAGGGCATCACCCATGGGGTCGTGGCAGGCCTGTTGATTTCGGACCTGATTCTGAAGGGGGAAAGCCCCTGGCGGGGACTTTACGAACCCTCGCGCAAGACGGTACGGGCGATCGGCGATTATCTAGCGGAGAATGCGACAGCGATCAGGAGTTTTGCCGAGTATGTCGCGCCTGGTGAAATCGATTCCGCCGACAAGCTGCGGCCGGGGCAGGGCGCTATTGTGCGCGAAGGTCTTACCAAAGTCGCGGCTTTTCGCGATGAGGACGGTACGCTCTACAAACGCTCGGCCGCATGTACCCATGTCGGCTGCCATGTCCATTGGAACTCGCTGGAACGCTGCTGGGACTGCCCCTGCCACGGCTCGCATTTTGCCGTCGACGGCACGGCCTTGAACGGGCCGGCCGTATCGCCCCTGGCTCCTGTCGGATAGTTCTTTCGAGATCGGTATCGCCAGACTTTCGCCCCGACCGGCCGGCTCACAACTCCTTTTCGGCGAGCTCGCGAAACGCGTCGGGAACCGACCGCGACAGTCCGAGCGCGACCGAGGCGTAGCCGACCGCCTCCCAGCCGAAGCGGTCGCGGATCTTGTCGACGGCGCGATCTGCGATCCAGCGCGCCGCGCCCCTGCTGGTGCCGGGGCGGCGGCGGTCGTCGTCGAGCCCAAGCGGCAGTTCCAGTTGCAGGCCGGCATGCTGCTCCAGATGCGAGACGGCGATCGCCAGCAGCGAGATGGTTTTTTCGTGCGGATGGTCGATGAGCACCTTGCGGACCAGCGCCTCGGCGATCTCGGCCAGCATGGCGGTTGCCGAAATCGGCTGGTCGAGCGTGATCGAGCGCGTCACCGAGCGCAGGTCGGCAAAGCGGACACGAACCGTCACCGTGCGGCCGGGCCGGGATTTCGCCCGCAATCTTGTGGCGACCCTATCGGCCAGATGCAGCAGCGCAGGCACGAAGACCTGCTCCTCGGCCGGTTTTCGGCCGAGCGCCGATTGCGCGCCGGCCGAGCGCGCCCGGCGCTGCGTCTCGAGCTTGCGCGGATCGCGGTTCCACGCCAGCGCGTTGAATTTCTCTCCCGCCGCCGGCCCGAGCAGGCGCTCCAGCGCGCCATTGTTGGTCTTCGCCAGCTCGCCGATGGTGTTGACGCCGATGCCGGCCAGCCGCTCCCTGGTGACCGGGCCGACACCCCACATCAGCTCGACCGGCAGGTGGTGCAGGAACTCCAGCTCGTGGCGCGGATCGACCACCACCAGCCCGTCGGGTTTTGCGACCTGTGAGGCGATCTTGGCCAGATGCTTGGTGCGGGCTACGCCGACCGAGATCGGCAGGCCGAGCTCCGCCCGCACGCGGTGGCGGATCTTGCCGGCGATCTCGGCCGGCGAGCCGAACAGGTGGGTGCAGCCGGCGAGGTCGGCAAAGGCCTCGTCGATGGAAATTCGCTCGACCACCGGCGTGAAATCGCCCAGCACCTTGATTGCCGCATCGCCCAGCCGCTGATAGTCCTTGAAATGGCCGCCGACGAAAATGAGTTGCGGGCAGAGTTCCCGCGCCCGCCGTCCCGGCATGCCGCCGCGCACGCCGAACGCCTTGGCTTCATAGGATGCGGCGAGCACTACCCCGCCGCCGACGGCAATCGGCTTGCCGCGCAAGGCCGGGTCGAGCAGTTGTTCGACCGAGGCATAGAAGGCATCCAGATCCGCGTGGAGGATGTTGGCTTCCATCCGGCCCGTTCGCCCGCGGCGGTTCAAACGCCGCATCATCTCGAGTTGTGATGAGAACATAAAGAGAACATTGTGGGCGGATTGTCAAGCGGCGCGGAGGGTAGGTGAAGGGCAATGGCTTCAGTTTGGCGCCCTCTGTCTGCCTGCGTTCCAGCGTTGGTGGTTGGCGAAAGTCGAAGCAACATCCAATCTCCCCCCTTGCGGGGGAGATGTCCGGCAGGACAGAGGGGGGTGGGACGGATCGCCAACTTCGACTTCAGTTGTTGCCAACTCGAATCAGCCTGAGGGTTTGGCTCCGATTGGTTGACAGGTCGGAGGGACAGCACCCCCCTCTGCCCTGCCGGGCATCTCCCCCGCAAGGGGGGAGATCGGCAGCTTCGCCGACGGCGCCTGCTGCAGCGACCTACAGCGCCATCTTGTAGCCGAGATGGCTGGCGGTGAAACCGAGGCGCTCGTAGAAAGCGTGCGCCTCCCGTCGTTCCTTGTCAGTGGTGAGCTGAACAAGGCTGCAGCCGCGCGAACGGCACGTTTCAATCGCCCATTCGATCATCAGCTTGCCGACGCCGCGGGACAGCCATTGCCGGGCGACGCGTACGCCTTCGATCTGGCCGCGCCAGGCACCCTTCCTGGAGATACCCGGAAGGAAGGTGAGTTGCAGGGTCCCGACCACTTGCTCGCCCTCGACGGCCACGGCCAGCAACTGGTTGGGATCGGCATCGATCGCGCTGAAGTCATCGAGATAGGATGGCGCGAGCGGCGTGGACGGGTCTTCCCGGTCTGCGCCGAGCGCATCGTCGGCAAGCATTGCAACGATCGCCGGCAGGTCGGGCGCCTGGGCACGACGGAATTCGATCTCGCTCATCGCGCGGAGACATACGGCGTGGATTTGGCGACGACAAGCGTCGGCTAGTGGAAAGCAGCCGTTGAAAGACCTATGACAGGTGAAGATCGGGAGGAAACGATATGGATGTTCCAGCCAGCATGAAGGCCGAATTGGCAGCTTGGAACAATGGGACCGGCATCGATTTACAAAGCTGGGTTGGCTGCGAGGGCCGATTTGCACTTGCTGTGGGGTACAGCACCGTTTTCTGGCCGGAGTTCGTAACGTTCGAACGCTACGTTTTGATGGAAGGGTTCAGCGAGGAGGGCCTGCGAAGCTTCGAACGACACCCCAACGCCACGCGACAGTCTGTGGAAGCGGTCATGAACCACTTGCATATTGCCGATATTCACGCCTTGGGCATCGCCGACATTTCTCGCGACAAGCTCGTGTTCCTCGGCTCAGTCCTCAAGGAGATTTATGAAGCAAAACTGCAATGGCGGTTTCCGGACCGAAGGTTTGTCGTCGAGTTTTTCGATCCGGAGCCCAAAGACCTGGAGGACTACCAGCTGTCTTTCTGGCAGGCAGACTAGGATAAAATCGGTCGAAAGCGAGCAACCCGGCGATGGTCAACCAGCCAATGCGGATCGAAATTGAAGGCGTCTCGCTGGAGGTTTTGCGGGCACTGTCGCGCGCGGACCAGGATCAATTGCTGGCCTTCGGCCGCCCGATTTCCTTTACCATGGGCAGCGCCACCGTCCTGGCCGAATTCAATCGCGATGGCGGCACGCTGCTGGTCAACCTTGCCCATATCGACGGTGGTGGCGAAGGCGTCCTGCTCGTCTTGTGGAGGCTTGTCCGGGCCTATGCCACCGATCGGCAAATTCAGGCTGATCCGTTGGAATGTCCACGCGGCGACGTGCGCCAAACCTAATCCCCGGCTGCAGCGCTTCCTGCGCTCCCATCACTTCGCCGAAATTGGCGATCCCGACTACGGCCGCATTTTCGCCCGCAGCCAGCAGCTTTGATCGGCCAGCGGCCGCTCCCGCCACGATAGGCCGCCTCCAACGCCCAGAGGCGATAGCCGTAGCGGCGGAAGAAGCGGGCGAAGAGGCGCTGCTGCCTGGCGCGGGCGAGGTCGGCGCTGCGCCTTTCCTGTCGCCACTGCGGCATGTTGCGGAACATCGACAGGAAGCGGGCGGCGTCCTCGATCGCCTCCTCGGCCGACTGCGCCGGGCGGATCGCCGCCAGGAACAAAGCGCGGCTCGGCTTCATCCGGTCGATCGCCGCCTTGCGCTGGCGATGGCCCTGGCGCGCCGTGCGGATGCCGTCCTGGCGGATGGCCGCGAAGGCGGCAAGCATGGCCGGGCTGTCGCCGGCATAACCGCAGGCCTGGGCGAACTGGGCGAGGTCCATCGTCACTCCCTTGCATTCGGTGGACGGAGCGGCCGCGGCTGCGTCGATTCCAGCTTGCATGAGATATAAGCATAACTCAAATAAATGAACAAGTGAAACTTTCACGCCGGTGTAAGCGGAACCGACTCGACTCCGCCTCGAAAACCGATAATGTTGCGAACAAAGCAGGAACAACGATGGGGATGACCATGGCATTAGCGGGCAAGGAAGCGACGATCGCCGATGTCGTCTCGATTGCCGTCGAGTGCATCGATTGCGGCCGCAACAGGTGGTGGAAGCCGGCCGAGCTCAAGCGGCATGGGGTGATGCCGGAGACACCGCTATCAGCACTTTCGGGGCGCCTGATCTGCAAGGCCTGCCGGGCCGACGGCCTGCCGGGCGCCGCCGTTTCGATCCAGGCTGCCTTCATCGACGACCGGCAGCGGGCCCGCGCCGAGGCGCGCCTGCTCAACGGTCGAGAGCTGGAGCAATCGAGGCGGGCTTGAGGGAGGGCGTGCTGCTCTTCCCTTCTCCCCTTGTGGGAGAAGGCGGCCGAGCGAAGCTCGGTCGGATGAGGTGGTGTTGGACGGATCGCTACCTTGATGGCCTAAGTGCTTAAAATCGCGTCTACATTTCCTCCGCCGCGTTCCTTCCAGCACCCCTCATCCGGCTCGGCGCTGTGCGCCGATCCACCTTCTCCCACAAAGGGAGAAGGCAACAAGCCTCAATACCCCAGCAGTTCCTTGAGCGGGATGACGCGGAAGACGTTCTTGATCGCGTAGCGGTTGAAGGTCAGCGTCTTGGGCGGATTGTATTGCTCGACGATCAGCTCGGCGGCGGTGCGCTTGACCAGCTTCTTGATGAAGGCCTTGCCGTTTTGCTCGTTCTCTTCGGGCAGCGTCTCGATCACCACATGGTCGCCGGGGACGGCGTCGCGGCCGCCGCAATAGATCATCTCGCCGGGCTCGTAGCGCGGCACCATCGAATCGCTCAGCACGTGCAGCGCAAACACGTTGCGCAGATGCCGGATCCCCGGCGGCCGCTGGACATAGCCGGCCGGCTGGCCGTTGAAGGTGAAGTCGCCATCGTCGCCGCCGACGGCGGTGCCGAGAAGCTGGATGTCCATCGGCCCGGCGGGCAGGGGGCCGGGATCGGTGACGATCTCGGCATCGGCAACCGGCCCGGCATCTTCGAGGAAGGCGACCTCGCCCTTGCCGAGCGCCACCGGGTCGACGCGCAGGAAGGCGGCGGTCTTCAAAAGGTTCTCGGTCTTGGGCAGGTTGCGCCCGGTTTCCCAATTGCCGACGGCAGCGACGTCGGTGTCGTTGTGCTCGGCAATGTGGCGCATCACCAGGCCGCGCTGCTTGCGCGCCCGGCGGATCGCCGCCCCGACCTTGATCGACAGTGCAGTTTTCACCATGGCTCCATCTGAGGCACAAGATTCGGTTTCGTCTATGCAAGAATCACTTGCATTACCACTTGAGTTATGCTCTTATGTAGCCATGCACAAGTCGCTCCGCCAGCTTTCGGTCCTCGAATCCGCCCTTCAGCGCCAAGGAGGCGGCCGAGATAGGCATGTGCCAGCCTTTTCGCCTTCGTCCTGGCTGTCCTCCTCCCCGGCCGGGACGATGCCCGAGGCTCGCGCCTCGGATCCGGCAGCGCAAGCGGCCGGAACGGCCGGAGCCGTTCCCTCACGGCTCCGGCCACGAGTTGCCTGCTGGCCGTCAATGCGGATGCCGCGGTTTCCTGCATCCGCACCGAGGACGGTACGGTCATCGCGTTCGATAAGCGGGCGGGCAAGGCAGCCTCCGGCGCAAGGCAGGCGGCCGAGATGAAGCTCGATCGTAGCAGGCCGCGCGAGGGCTGACCGGCTTTCGAGCCTGAGGCCGGCGAAGCCGGCGCCGCACACAACCACCTTTGCAGGGAACAGAACGTCATGGCCGCCCGCTACTCCGCCTCCGAACTGGAACAAATCGAGAACTGGCTGATGAGCGGGCTGTCGGCCGCGAAGATCGCCGCCCGGCTGAGTGCGCTGCGCGGCCGCCCGGCCTCGCGCGCGGCCATCATCGGCATCGTCCACCGCACCGCCCGTCTGCGCACCATCGGCCTTGCCAGATCCAAGGGCTGGTGTAGCGGACGGTCGGGCGGCCGGCATGGACAATCGGCGCCAGAGCCGTCGAACCCCGCCGGCCAGGCAGGGGCCGTACCGGCCGAGCACCACTGCCGCCCGGCAAGGCTGTCGGCCAGGCTGGCGCCGCCGGCCTGGCAGCCGGGTCCGGTTCGGATCACCGGGTCCGATGGCGAGCCGCTCGAAATGCCGGCGCCGCGCCCGATCGCCGCCGGCGGCCGCCAGCCGCACTTCGTCGCCATGCGCTTCATCGATTGCCTGTTCGACCGCTGCCGCGCGCCGCTCGATACGACGCCGCAGGAGGATGCGGAAAACGACGCCCCCGGCAGCCGCCCCGGTTTGGACATGCTGTGCTGCGGGCTGCGCACAAGGCCTTCGAAAAGCTACTGCGCCTATCACGCGGCGCGCTTCCTGCGCACGCTGCCGGCCAAAGCAATTTGAGCCCCGCTGGATGACGGAAATTCGCCAGAGCCCGACGACAGAAAACCAGGAGGACAGAGCCGATGAGCAACAAAACCGTCCAAAAGACCAAAACCAGGCTGCCGCGATTGCCGAAGGGCGAGGCCGAGCAGGTGCGCATCCGCAAGGAGATCGGCCATGATTTCGCGCTGAAGGACGACCGGTTCGGCCGCAAGCGGCTGGCCAAGGGAACGCAGGAGGCGGCGCGCCTCTATGAGGTTTCCAATGACGGCCACACCGCGACCGGCGGCATCGTGCGGGTGCGCAATGTCGACCCGCTGACCGGCCTCACCTCGTTGTCGCGCCAGCAGCGCGAGGCAGGCATGCGCTACCGCCAGGATTTCCGCAACTCGTCGGAGGCAAGCGCCAAGCCGATGGCCTGGGCCGAGCGCGTCGACGGCGGCCGCACTGGCAGCGGTGTCGCCGATCACATCCTGTCCGCCGGCCGCGACCATGCCGAGGCCACCAGGGCGCTTGCCCATTGGGAAATCGCCGGCATCGTGCAAAGGGTCTGCTGTGCCGACGCAACGGTGAAGAGCCTGGCCGAACAGGCCGGCGAGCCGCGCGACGTGGTGGTGAAACTACTCAAGATCGGGCTCGACATATTGGCTGTGTATTACGGCATGATGCTGATGCGCAAGCCGAGGTGAGGAGCCCCACCGATCCGGCCGGCACTGCCGGCCGGATCGATCCGTCAACGACGGCAGACACGGATTCTTTCGATAACCCGGTGGTGATGACGCCAATGCTTGACGACCTCGGTATGACAGCGCCGGTGGTGCCGGTAGCGCGGCCTGTAGTCCTCGTTATAGACATCATAGCGGTAACGGGGGACGTACTCATCGTCGTAATCGGAATACCGATGGTGGCGATAATAATAGTCGTCGTCATAGCCGTTGCCGATGCCGATCGTGACACTGCCGCCGGCATTCGCCGGGCCGATCACGGAAGCCGCCGAGGCGATGGCGATCACCGAGGCAAGCAGGAGCTTCTTCATAGCTACCTCCTTCTTTAACGTCCCTCTAATAGAAAAACCCCCGAGGGGCAGCCTCGTTCCATAGATTGGCAAGATGTCACGAACCGAGGGCCCCAAATTAGCGCCAGCGGGGCAAAAACGCCTCTGGCTGTGCGCCAGGGTGGGGCCGCCGACGCAAGCCTCAAGCGGGTCGTGGTCCGCGCCCTATGTATCCCGTCAAACAGCGACAAATTGGCCAGCGCCAGTCCCGTCACCTGCCGATCTACAGAACATGGCCCAGTTCCAGCAAAACGAAGGCGGTCGCACCCAGCACAGCGAGGGCGTAGGCCGCATAAAGAACAAGCAGCATCACCTCAAAGTCCCGGACGAAACTTGCGGCAATCCTGGTCTCCTGAGGTTCCGCTTTCTCGATGCTGTCGGTTTCCAGCTGCTCCGTTGCCACGACGAGGCAGACGATCCTGTCGTTTTCGGCCGCCTGTAATATCCGTTCGGTCAAATCGACGGCAATCACTGGATCATCGGCCAACTGATCTCGCGATAGCCAGCTTTCAGTGACAGTCTGGATTTCACGCTTTTTCACGCATGCATAATTGCGCCAACTAAATTAGGTTCCACTAAAATACATGGAATGCGTCGACCCGATCGCGATGTGATGAGGCGTGGCCCTCCTGGGCGGCGAACTGCCGCCTGAGGCCCGCATTTGCCGACCGTCGAGGCGAATCTCGATCCGCATCCTCCGATCAAAGGGCGCCGGCTTCTTCATAGGCTGCTACGGTGCGCCATTGCTGGTAGGTCGCAATGCCAAAGCAGCCAAACTCTCATATCGCGAACGCAGCGCCGACGTCTTCAGTGCCGACCGGCTATGACGAGGATCGCATGCTTACTTATATCCGGCTGCTCGACGCGTCGGCCGAAGGGACCGATTGGCGTGAGGTCGCCCGCATCGTTCTGCACATTGATCCGGAGGAGGAGCCAGACAGGGCTTTCCGGGCGTGGGCGACACACCTGGCGCGTGCACGATGGATGACCAGGAAGCGGAACGAGTTGCGTCAATTGCATGATGAGTGGTGGGGATGAGCACCATCTAAGCGGAACTGCCGTCCCGGTCTGGCCGTTGAGGGAGGAGGCCAACATGAAAAAGCGCCCAATGACTTCTTGGGGAGCCAATACTTTCGAGCTGTGCTGCCTTCTTGCAGTTCCGCTGTCGCTTATCCTTACCGTTTTCCTCGCGGGTCTCATCCTTAGCTGACCCCGGGGATGGTTGCCGTGTCGGTCAACGTGGCACCAAGCCCGCCTGAAGGATTCGGCGGGAAAGGCTGCCGGCACCGTTACTTCACAGCCGCCGCCATCACATCCGAAAACAGCGCCCGCTCCACCGCCGGCTCCAGCGTCTCGGCAAAAGGCGTTGCCAGATGGTGGCGGTCGCGGAAGGCGAGTTTGCCGTCGATGAAGACGTGGCAGGTGGTCTGGTCGCAGAAGCGGTCGGTCATGTCGATATAGCTGGCGTTGGGTGTCGAGCGCACGATGTCGCGCTCGATCGTGGCGATGTCGTCATTTGCCGCCATGATCCTCGGCGTATCGCATGTCGCGGGCGTCTGTCCCCGCCACAGCGCCCGCGCCACGCATTTGTCGGCGTAGCTTGCATTGTAGGGCACGTCCCTGATGACCGCGACCTTGATGCCGGCCTGGCTGAATGCTTGAAGCGTCCAGGTCAGGCCCGTCCGCCACTGCTCTTGCCAATCGGCGTGCTTTAACTCCTCGGGCGATTCCTTGATCACATTGCCGATCGAGAATTCCGAGATCACCACCAGTTGCGGATTGAGCGCGATGATGTCCTTGACCGACTGCTGGCGCCATTGGTCGCACTCGGTGTAGTCGCGCTTCAGCCGCCAGTTCCAGGTCGTCACCCGCGAAGCCCGGCAGGAGGATTTGAGAAAGGTGACGACGCGAAAGTTGTTCTTCTCGGCTGCCTTGATCAGCGGCGTCGACCAATGGTCGGCATGCGAGTCGCCGAACAGCACGACCGAGCGCTGGGCGTCCTTGCGGCCGAACATGCAGGGCTTTGGCTTGACGGTCTCGAAATCGAGCACGCAGCCGCCATTGGTGGCGCGCACGGTGGAGAGCTGGGCGGCGCTGTCGGCGATGACGTGCTGTTCGGGGCTGAGATTGTGCTCGGCAAAGCGCGCATTGCCATAGGCCGCGGCCACGCCGGCGCCGGTCAGCGCGACGGCGGGCACCAGCGCCCGCGCCGCTCCGGCCATCAGCCAGCCGTTGCGGCGGATCGGGTTCTCGATGAAATGATAGGTGAACATCGACAGAAGCAGCGTCAGCGCCGCGCAGGCAAGCCGGTCAAACGTGGACAGGTTGGGAACCACCATCGCGGCATAGACGATGACCGGCCAGTGCCAGAGATAGAGCGAATAGGAAAGCCGGCCCAGCCATTGCAGGGGCGCCAGCGCCAGCACGGCGCTCGGCAGATTGCGGCAGCTGCCGCTGAGCAGCAGCAGCACGGTGCCGGCGACAGGCGCCAGCGCATTCACCCCGGGAAAGGGCGAGTCTTCGTCCAGCATCAGATAGGCCCACGCGATCAGCGCCAGCCCGAGGCATGCCTGGAGGGTGGCCAGCAGCGGCCGGTCGCGCCAGATCCTTGCCGGCGCCATGGTGGCGAGGCCGCCGGCGGCGAATTCCCAGGCCCTGAGCGGCGAGAAGTAGAAGGCCCAGGGCTGCGATACTTCGGTCAGCCAGGCGCAGGCGGCGAAGGAGGCTAGGCCTGCGACGCCGATGACGATTATAGCGGTGCGCTTGCCTGGGCGCAGCCATGCGGCGGCAAGAAGCAGCGCCGGCCATGCCAGGTAGAACTGTTCCTCGACCGAGAGCGACCAGAAGTGGATGAAAGGGTTGTTGGTGGCGTCGGCGGCGAAATAGTCAAACGACCAGCGGATCAGCCAGAGGTTGATCATGTAGGCGGAGGCGAACATGGCGCCTTTCGAATAGAGCGCCTGTTCCTCCGGCGACAGGATGAAATAACCCGCGAACAGCGTGGCGAGGATGACGAACAGTGCCGCCGGCAACAGGCGCCGGGCGCGCCGGGCGTAGAAGCGCCAGAGATTCAGCCGCCCGGTTTCGGTGATTTCCGTAACCAGGTGTTTTGTAATCAGGTAGCCGGAGATGACGAAGAAGATGTCGACGCCGGCAAAGCCGCCGGGCAGACCGGAGAGACCAAAATGAAAGGCAATGACACCCGCCACCGCCAGCGCGCGCAGCCCTTCGATGTCAGGCCGAAATGATGCCGACACAGTCACCTCGTGCAAGGAATACCCACCTCGCAGAGGCTCGACCCGATGCGCCGATATTGCAATGCAACAAATCTAACGCAGTGCAACATAGGGGGAGGGCGCGGCTCCTCCAACTCCCAGCGTGGGCGATTCACTCACATGAGCGGTTCAGTCAAGAGAGCGATTGATATTGAAGCGAAGCGAAGGGTGCCGAGGCAATCACGCCTTTTTCAAAAACTCGGTCTTCAGCACCAGGCTCTTTACCTGCCTGGTGCTGCATTCGATCTCGCCGGGATTGCCTGTGAGGCGAATGTTCTTCACCAGCGTGCCGCGCTTGATCGTCTCCGAGGTGCCTTTGATCTTGAGATCCTTGATCAGGGTCACGGAGTCGCCCTCGTGCAGCGCCGTGCCATTGCTGTCTCTTACGATCGTGTCCGTCATGGCAGGTCTTTCGCGGGGGGCTCCGGTGCGGAGGTGGTTGGGCCAGTCCCCGGCCTATCCCACGGTTGGCGGCGAGGTCAAGCGTGCCGGGTCAAGCCCCTGGGTCAAGCGTGCCGGCTGTCAATGCCATGTGGACGGCCGATCGGAAAACCCGGGTTGCGAGCAGACGGGACCCCCCTGGGCCCATAATGGCATTGCCGCTCCGCGACATGCGCTCCGACCAGGCCGTCGTCCATGCGATGGCGCCACGGCAATCGAACAAAAGCCGTGGCCTTCATTACGCAGATATTCCGGCACGAGTTCAAATCGCTGAGCGCCGGCCGGTGCGGACAGGAAAGTGGCGGAGCTGCCCGCCCTTTCGCTTGGTCCGTTATTGCAATCGGCAAGAGGCCGGCGGTCACTTGTTGGCGCCACCGAGCTGGTTGGCCATCTTGCAGAAGTCGGCATGCATCTTGGCAATGCCTGCGTCGCTGCATTCCTTCAACATCATGGCCCGGTCGCTCGTGGACATGGCCATCCATGCCGCCTTGATTTCGGCTTCCGACTTCATGGTCTTCATGCCGGCGTCGGTGAAGAAGGGCGTCATTTTCTGCGGATCGTCGAGCGCCGAAGTGCCAGTGGTACCGGCGGCAAGCGCTGCGCCGGTCATCATTGAAAGCGCCATCGCGCCCATGCAAAGCATCTTGATGTTCATGATCATTCCTCCTGAGCTGCTGCCTTGAGGTTGTCCATTAGCGATCTACGAAGGAACGGCGTTTTGACCCAAAAGTTCCAGGTTCTGGCGCAAGCATGGAACAGGATTGCTGGTGCCGCCATTTATGCAAAAAATTCTACCGTGACGGAACTGCCGCGCTGCCGGCAGCAAGCCAAACGACGGCAAATCAAAGCTTCGCTGCAGGAGAGGTTGCGAAGTTGCACGCCGGCTCAATATGCCCGATCATGGCGATGGCGGGGCGGAGGTATCAAGTGGCGGCAAATAGTCGAAACGGCGCGCACCTGTCGGAGACCCGGCGGGCGAGCATTGTTTCCGCGGCCAGGGCGCTTCCGCGCACATCGTTGCCCAGCGTAGCGTCGGTCGTGACGGCCGTCGCGGCGCTCTATTTCGGGCGCGAGGTCTTTCTGCCGATCGCAATCGCCCTGCTGCTTACCTTTGCGCTTGTGCCGATGGTGTCGGCACTCAAGCGAGCCGGCATTCCGCGTCTTCCTGCCGTGATCGCCAGCGTGCTCGGCGCATTCACGGTGCTGGCGCTGTTCTCCTTCATAGTCGCCACACAGGTCAGTGAACTGGCGCAGAACATCCCGCTTTACCAGGCGAATATCCTGACCAAGGTCCGGTCGCTCAAGGAAACCGGCGTCGGCGGAGGCATCGTTTCCAGATTGAGCCGGGTGATCGAACGCGTCGGCCAGGAACTCGACAGACCGGAACCCGCGCAACCCGCCGCCGATCAGCCTCCGCGGGAGCCGATCCCGGTCGAAATCGTCGCGCGCGAACGACCGCTCGAGGTTCTCCAGAATCTGATCGGCCCGCTGCTGAGCCCGCTGGCATCGGCCGGACTGATCGTCGTGGTGGTCATATTCATGCTGCTCGAGCGGGAGGACCTGCGCGATCGCTTCATACGCCTCGTCGGCTACGGCGATCTGCATCGAACCACCGAGGCGCTGCAGGATGCCGGCAAGCGCGTCGGCCGCTATCTGCTCATGCAATTGGTCGTGAACATCGTCTATGCCGTTCCGATTGCAATCGGACTTTGGCTGCTGGGCATACCCAATCCATTGCTGTGGGGTTTGCTGGCGCTGGCGCTGCGCTTCGTTCCCTATATCGGCCCGGTTATCGCGACGCTGCTGCCTCTGTTCCTGGCGCTGGCCGTGGCGCCCGGCTGGTCGCTCGTGCTATGGACCGCCGGGCTTTTCGTGGTGGTGGAACTGATCACCGGCAACGTGATCGAACCCTGGCTCTACGGCTCGCGCACCGGGCTGTCGCCGTTGGCTATCATCGTCGCGGCGATCTTCTGGACCTGGCTCTGGGGGCCATTGGGCCTCGTTCTGTCGACGCCGCTCACGGTCTGCCTCGTCGTGCTCGGCCGACATGTGCCGCAGTTCGAATTCCTCGACGTTCTGTTCGGCAACGAACCCGTGCTCGAACCGCACGCCCGGCTTTACCAGCGGCTGCTGGCCGGCGATCCCGAGGAAGCGACGGACCATGCCGAGGAGATGCTGGAGGAAGAATATCTGGTCGAGTTCTACGACAAGGTCGCGATTCCCGCACTTCTGCTCGGCGAGCAGGACCGTGTGCGTGGTGTGTTGAGCGATGAGCAACGACAGCAGGTCGCGGGCAGCGCGCTGACGATGGTGGCGAACCTCGACGACAGCGCGCAGGAGGAGGCGGAAGCGGGCGACACTGCCGCGGCCGAGGACAACGGCTCACACGAGGACAAGCAGGTTCAGGGGGAGGTTCAGGGCGGGGACGACACCGAACTACCGGATGGCACGGGCATGTCGGTGCTGTGCGCCGGAGGGCGCGGCGAACTCGACGACGCGGCTGCCGCCATGCTGGCACAGGTGCTCGAAGTCCAGGGCGCCACGGTGTTGAGAGCGAGCTTCGCCGATATGGAACCGGGGAGCATTCGCCGCCTTGAGCTCGACGCTATCGATACCGCCGTCGTCGGATTTTTGAGCCGGAATTCCGTCAAGCACGGCCGGTTCCTGGTCCGTCGGCTGAAACGCGCCAAACCAAGGTTGCGGGTGGGTATCGTGTTGTGGTCGGAACCCGACAGTGACAACCAGGAGGCAGCCGCCAAATTGGCCAATGAGATCAACGCTGATTTCGTCGCACACGGAATGGTCGGTGCGGTGCTCGGTGCGTTGTCCAGCAATCCGCCGGTGGCGCTGAAGACCACCGCCAAACGCCGCATGCGCCGCCTGGCGCCGGCGCGCAAGAAAGAGCCGCTCGCCGCGGCAAAATAAGCGCGGCGAATGACGGCGGCAGGTGGGGTTATTACCGTTTTCGCGAAAACGGTAATAACGAAACGGATCAGGTTATCTTCGCAAAGTCGCGCTGAACCGTCCGGACGGTGCCGCGGCAAACGGCGCCAACCCTCATACTGTCCAGAAATAGCGCACCGTATGAAAGAACACCGGGGCGGCGAAGACCAGGCTGTCGGCACGGTCCATCATGCCGCCATGGCCTTCGATCAGGTGGCCCCAGTCCTTGACGCCCTGATCGCGCTTGATGGCGGAGGCGACCAGCCCGCCGAAGAATCCCATCAGGCAGGCGACCAGAGCGACGCCGGCCGCCTGCAGCGGCGAAAACGGCGTCAGGAACGACAGCAGCGCGCCGAGCAGGCTCGATGCCGCCAGCCCGCCGACCAGTCCCTCCCAGGTCTTCGACGGCGAGACCGTCGGCGCCAGGAGGTGGCGGCCGAACAGTTTGCCGAAGATATATTGCAGCACGTCGCTGCCTTGCACGGTGACGATCAGGAAGGCGATCAGCAACAGGTTGCGGCCTTCGAAACCGGGTACTTCGAGTGTTAGCAGCGCCGGCACGTGGCTGACGCAGTAGACCGAGATCATGACCGCCCATTGCTGCGCCGAGACGCGCTCGAGAAAGCGTTCGGTGTCGCCGTGCAGTGCGGTGATCGCCGGCATCAGCAGGAAGCAGTAGACCGGGATGAAGATGGTGAAGAGCCCGTACCAGGCGGTCCACACCAGCCAGTACTGGAACGGGATGACGATGCCGAACATGCCGAGCAGCACCCAGTGGTCGCTGCGGCGGCTGTGTGTCAGCGTCACGAATTCGCGCAGAGCGGCGAAGGAAATCAGCGCGAACAGGATGGTCATGCCGGGGCGGCCGAAGAAGAAGGCAACGGTGATCGCCACCACCATCACCCACCAGGCATTGATGCGCTGGGTGAGGTTGACCAGCGTCGGCGACAACGGTTTTGGCGCGCGCCATGACAAGACGCCGGCGACGACGCTGGCGCTGATCAGCACCGCCAGTAGGCCGACAATCAGAATGAGGGTTTCGTGCATCATCGGCAGCATTTTGCCTTGGTCCTCAATCGTCTCGTTACGGCCGGGGGTTCAGCGCCAGCAGCGTTTCGCGGGCACGGTCGAGAAAGGCGCGGCGTTCCTCACCCGGTTGAATAGCGATCGGCGCGCCGAAGACGACACGGCAAAGCAGCGGCACCGGCACGAATTGCCCCTTGGGCAGCACCCGCGACATGTTCTCAATCCAGCACGGGATGAGTTCGACATCGGGCCGCGCCATCGACAGATTGTAGAGGCCGGAGCGGAACGGCAGCAGCGGTTCGTCGGTCATGTTGCGCGTGCCTTCGGGAAACAGGATCAGCGAATGGCCCTGATCGAGCACCGACAGCATGATCGAGATCGGGTGCTGCGTTTCATCCGTCCACTGCCGGTGGATCAGCACGGAAGACAGCATGTCCTCGGCAATGAAACGGCGCAGCCGCGTCTTGCCCCAATAATCGGCGGCGGCCACCGCATGGGTACTGGCGCGTTCCTTCTCGCTGAGGCAGGCCGACAGCAGGATGAAATCGCCGTGGCTGGCATGGTTGGCGAAGTAGATGCGCTGCCGGTCCGATGGCTGGCTGCCGTTCCAGATCGGCCGCACGCCGGTGACCGCCCAGGCCAGCGCCGACAGGCCGACCGAGGTCACCGTCTGCAGCAAGGTATAAGTGCTGACACGAAGCTTTGTCATCGACCGGCTCAAAAGAATGCCGCGACGACCGAGGCCGCCGCGAACAGGCCGAACGTGATACGCTGCTTGGCAAGCAGGCGGCGCGTGCCGGCTATCCGCTGGTCGAGCGAGCGGCCGCCGGCCGCCGTGGGTTTCAGCCGCATGCGCGCCAGCACATCGTCGACCGCGGCACCGCCGCCTGCCTCGCTGGCGTGGCTGGCCATCAGCCGGAACAGCAGCGCGTCGAACAAAAGCAGGGCCGAGAGAATGATTGTGGCTATGGCACCCGCTGCGGCGATCAGCCAGGCTACCGCCGACAGCGACGATGTTTGCGGCACTGCCGCCAGGCCGACGACCGGCGCCGCCAGCAAGGCAGCGGCAACCAGCAGCAGCGGCCATGCCACCAGCACCATCAGCCCGGCGGCGAACGTCTCGGCCCTATCTCGAAAGGCGGTCATGCCGGTGCGTCCACGCCAAGATGCACCGGCCGGCCCGCGGCGGCGAGCTTGCCTCGCGCCTGAGCCGGCGTGTCGGCCCGGCCGCTGGCGACCAGCCATTCGGCGATGACGGCGGCGCTGCGCTGGAAGCCAAGCGCACAGCAGACCAGCACCGTGCCCTGGCCCCGCGCCGTCTCGATCGCCGCCACCGCTTGCGCACGCGCCTCGCGAGACGGCGGCAAAAGGTCGACCATGGGCAGGCTCACCCAGCGGATCGAGGCGCCACGCGGCCTTTCCAATTCGCCGGCAAGATCGACCACCGTGCCGAAGGCGTCGGCCTCGGCGGCGGTCGGAAAACGGCCGAGGCAAACACCGTCGGCGATGACGATCTGCGCTGGAAGCTTTCGCGTCCACGCCCACACATTGACCCTGGCAACAAGGCGGTAGGGCCAAAGCAGGAGACGGCTGGCCAGCGACACGCGGCCATCAGCTGTTTTCTGGAACACTTTGGCGCCGGCGCCGGCATAGGCGAAAGCGACGATGGCCAGCGCCAGTGCCGGCCACAACAGGATGAGCCACAGCGCCGAGACCAACGCGCCGGCAGCGGCACTGGCCAGCGCAAGGCTTGCGCCGAGCGCATAGAACAGCGCCAGCCGCCGCGCTTTCGGGTCAACGCTCAGGCGGAAGCCGTCGAATGGCAGCTCGCCGTCGCGCGGAAACAGCCACAGAGCGAAAAGGCCGAGCAGCGCGCCGGTCGGAATGTCGATGAAATGGTGCTGCCACGTCGTCAGCACCGAGGCGCCGATCAGGAAACACCAGACATGCCAGGCGGCGCCGGCGATGCCGGTCAACCTGTGACGCCAATGGTCCCAGATGATGACCAGTAGTGCGATGTGCAGCGACGGCGCCTGGTTGAAGGGCTTGTCGAAGCCGCCGAGCACGGCGAACATGAAACCGGGCAGGCCGCTTGTCTGCGGACGCACGAAGGTCGCCGTCAGCGGGAACAGGATAAAGCAGGCGACGGCGATGATCTGCGCCGTCAGATAGCGGCCGGCGAGGCGGTCGACGCCGTTCTTCGAATTGTTCAACAGCAGCGACAGGCCGTAGAATAGATTGATCGACCAGTAGGGCACGATCGTCCAGGCAAGGAACGGGATGCCATGCTCCCAGCCGAAGACGATGCTGCCGAAATCGTCGCGCCGCGACGCCAGCCAGTTGGCGAAGCCGTAGGTGGAGTAGAAGAACGGCGCCAGAAATGCCAGCCACAGCGCGGCGCGCAGGACTATCCCGGGATACGGCTCGCGCGGCAAGGCCGGAAGGGCAGGGGCATCGCGAGGCAAGGCAGAGGCAGGCAAGTCCATGCTCAGACGCGCCGGGCGATCGAAACGGTGAAGATGCCCCACTGGTCGATGCGCTGGTCGAGCTTCTCGAATCCGGCGCCCGCCACCAGCTGGTCCATCTCGGCCTGCGTGCGCCGGCGCATCACCCAGGCCTGGCCGCCGCGATGCGAGGTCAGGCTGCGCGCGATCATCTCGAGCTGCGGATGCCAGGGCTGGTTGGTGTAGACCAGCAGGCTTCCCGGCTGCATGGCGCCGGCCAGTCCACCGAGCGAGCGGGCGATCATCGCATTGTCGGAAAACAATTCGTAGAGCCCCGAGACGATGGCGAGATCCGGCGCCGGGTCGAGGCCGGCCAGCATCGTGGCGTCGAAGGCGTCACCTTGATGGAACGAGACGCTCGCCGGCAGCTTGCGCTCGGCGATCAGCTTGCGGCCGAGCGAGATATTGAGCTCGGAGAAATCCTGCAGCCGCACGCTGGCCGGCGGCTCGGCGCATTTCTGCACAGCATCGAGCACGTAGCGGCCATGGCCAGCGGCGATATCGACGATATGGACCGGCCGGCCGGCGGCCTTCAGCGTCTCAGCGGCACTGCCGATCAGCTCTTCCAGATGCAGCTTGCGCTGGCGGATGCCGCGCCAGCCAATAGCATCGAGAAAGGTGCGGTCGATCATGCGGCCGCCGGGGCCGATGCCCCGCGCATCGTTCTCGTAGACATAGTCGAGCGTCGAGCCGGAATCGAAGCCGGTGGCAATCCCGGTCTTCATGCCGGACGACAGCCATGCGCCCATGCGGATCGAGGCGCGGCTGATTGCCCAGTAGAGACCTTTGGGTGACAGTAGCGGCAGCGGCGAGGCCAGCCGGTCGGCCTCGTCGCGTGTGTAGCCGGCGCGGTCGGCCCCGGTCAGGTCGAGCGGCTTTTCCGGCGCCGCGAACTGCTTTTCGAGGAAAGGCCTGATCAGGTCGAGTGCCTTGTGGCGGTCGCGCTCGCCCAAAGTGTCGTGGAAGAAGCCGGGCAGCACATGCCGCTCCTTGGCCGGGCTCGCCAGATTGACGAAAAACTCGTGCTGCGGTCCATGCCGCACCACCCAGTCGCTGCCGGAGATCAGAAGCTGTGTCGGCACGGTGATGGCGCGGGCATCGGCGACGATGCGCGCTGCGTGGTCGTAGAGTTCGACCAGGATGTTGGAGGCGATCGGCCGGGTGATCAGTGGGTCGGCGTCGAAGGAGGCGATGCGCTCGGGATCATGCGTCAGGAATTTCGCCTTGACGTAGGAATTGACGAAGAAACGGCCCTTCAGCTTCTGCCACAACGCAATGCCTTGCTTGGCGAAGGGCACGTAGAGCTTGACCGAGAAGGCCGGCGAGGCCAGCACCAGGGCGCGAATGTCAGGCGCATAGTCGTGCACCCAGGCGGCGGCAAGCACGGCGCCGAAGGATTGCGCGATCAACGCTATATCGCGCCGGGCAAAGCCGTCACTGCCGATCTCGCGCACGAAGCAATCGATGTCGCGCACCAGCGCGGCAAACGACGGCGCATAGCCGCGCTCGCCGGCGGAGCGGCCATTGCCACGCGCGTCCCAGGCATAGAAGGCGTGGTCGGGCATCTGGAGCTCGTCGACCAGATGCGCCATGCGGCCGCCATGCTCGTGGCCGCGATGGAACAGCAGGATGGCACCCTTGCGATGTTCCGACAGCGCCGGCCAATAGCGATAAAAGATCTCGGTGCCGTCATGGCTCTTGAAGCTGCGCTCCTGCGCCACCCGCTCGACGTTGGCTGGAGCCACGGCGGCAACCGTCTGTTGGTGAAGCATGTTGTTCTCCCTGGCGAGACCGGAATTCAGCTGCCGTTCCCGTTAAGGCCGCCGCGTATCCGGTTGATGGCGGTCACCAGCGAGAGTGTAGCCATGGCCGGAAACACGAGCGGCGTGAGCGCCGGGACCCACAGGCCGGACGCGATAAGCACCGCGAGGATGCCAAGCGCCAGCGCCCGATCGCTTTTGCCGAAGGGGCCGGCATAGTTGCGCCCCGCTCCGGCCGCGATGCCGAGCACGCCGGCGAATTCCGCAATCACCGCCGCGATAGCGAATGCAACGACGCCCCAGGCAGGAAAAATGACGGCAAAGGCCATGATCAAAGCGAGATCGGAGACAACATCGCAGAGCTCGTTGAGATACATGCCGAGCTTCGAGGCCTGGCCATGTTCCCTTGCCAGCATGCCGTCGATGGCATTCAGCGCCATTCGCGTAAACAGCACGAGCGGCATCAGCAGAAAGACCATGCGGTGGCCGGCAAGGGCTGCCACCACAAGGCCGGTGAAGAGCGAGAGGGCAGCGGCCAGCAGCGTGATCTGGTTGGCGGTGACGCCGGCCCTGGCCAGTCCGTCGGCAAGCGGCCGCAACCTGGCCTGAAAGGCCGGTTTCAGCGCATAAAGCGTCGGCATATGCGAACCCCCCGGCCGCGGTGCAAATAATGTTGGCGAGGATGGTCAATTGGCGCGCAAGACGCAAGGGCGTCGCCCTGCCACTTTTCGACATCCGGATGTGTCGGCGCTAGCTTTCGCTGTTGACATTGTCGCCCGGGAACAGTGCGGGCAAGCTTTGTTCGGCCGCCGCCCAGGCGCGACTGTGGTAACGCCGCAGGATGAGAATGCATGCGGCGAAGACCAGCAGCCCGCAAATCACGCCGAGCGTCATGCCCCCGCCAAACGCGGACTTTACAACGATGCCGGTGAAGACGCCGGCGATGGCGCCATTGATCGTGCCCACCATCCCCGCGGTGGTCATGAAATATTGCAGCGGTGAGGGCCTGAGGCCCTTGTCGACCAGCACCGCCGAGGGATCGTCATGGGTGGAATTGACAAGGTATCTTTGCAGGACGGGCGTCAGCTCGACGAAATAGTGGCGGATCCTGGCCATGCCGCGGGCATGCACCATGTCCTCGATGGCAACCTGCACCGCGCGCACGAAGGTGACCAGGCCGATGAAGAAAAGGCAAGGCAGCAAGATCAGGCTGAACAGCACGAACGGCCTGCCCATCTCCGTGACCTGCGCGACGAAGGACAAGGCAATGGTTGCGCTCGAGACCGAGGTCAGGAACAGATCGGCTCGCTGGTTCGCTTCCTGAATGGTCGCGGCGCGAGCATTTTGCAGCACGAAATGCTCGGTCGTCAGGCACTGCAGGGCTTGCTGCGCCTGGTCAGGCGGAACCGGAGCGTCGGGAGAACGGGTCATCGACAGTTGCCCCCTCTGCCCGCCGGAACCGGCAGGGCAGAAGGGAGGGTCGTCGTCCTGATGCGAGCCATCAGGACTTGCCGTTGCCGTCGTTGATGGCGATACGCTTGGCCTTGGCCTGGGCGCGCTCCGTCTTCGGCCGCGTCACGCTGAGCACTCCGTTCCGGAACGCGGCGTTCACCTTGCCTTCGTCGACTTCGTAGCCGAGCGGGATACGCCGCTCGAAACGGCCATAGAAGCGTTCGGAGAACTGCCTGTCCTTGTCCTCGGTCTCTTCACGCTTCTCGCCGCGCAGCGTCAGTACGCCGTCATCGAGCAGCAGCTCGATGTCCTTCTCGTCCATGCCGGGGATCTCGGCGGTGACGCGGATCTCCTTTTCGCCATCGGAGATTTCGACACTGGGCCAGCTGGCGCGGGCAGCGGAGAAGCCACCGAGCGACGGCAGCCGCGTGTCGAAGCCGCGGAACGCCTCATCGAACAAGCGGTTCATCTCGCGATGCAGCGTCAGGAAGGGATCGCGATCGCCGTCGCGGAACAGGCTGGGGGCCTGATTGTTCTCCCGGCCCCAGGGAATGAGATCACGAATAGCCATTGCATAGTCTCCTTTCTCGACTGGTGCATTCAGGCAGCCTGCTTGTTTGCTTCGTCTTGCGCGACCTTCGGCCCGGTCTTCGGCGAGGCGACATCGGTCGCGATGGCGATGCGCCGAGGCTTCATCTCCTCGGGCACCTCACGTACCAGATCGATGCTGAGCAGGCCGTTGTCGAGCGTGGCGCCCGCGACCTTGACGTGATCAGCAAGCTCGAAACGGCGGGTAAAGGGCCGTGCGGCGAGGCCATGATGCAGATACTCCGCGTTATCCGGCTCCTTGTGCTGGCCGGAGACAATCAGGAGGTTGGGTTCATGGGTGATTTCGAGGTCGTCCTCGAAAAAGCCAGCGACGGCGATGGTGACGCGGTAGTTGTTCTCGCCGCTGCGCGCGATGTCATAGGGCGGCCACGCGTCGAAAGCCTGCGGGGCATTTTCCAGCAGGTTGAAGACGCGGTCGAAGCCGATGCTCGACCGATAGAGCGGGGAAAAGTCGAATGCGGTTCTCATAGCTACATCCTCCATCGAGCAACATAGATACGAGGAGCGCCAAAGAGCTGGCGCTCCCTGGTTTCGCCGGCCCCATTTCGGCGACCGGTGCCATCGATCTGGTTATTGTCCGCCGCAAGTCAAGACCCGGCGGCTTTCGCGTTGCCGGTTTTTCGGTCGGTTCGGCGAGGCTGCCAATCTCCCTATTTGCGGCGAGATGTCCGGCAGGAGATTGCCTGTTTGCCAGCTGGCTTCAATCGCCAACGCCGAGTTCCCCGGCGGGTCATTGTCTGCCGCAGGTCAAGACCCAGATTCCTCTGTTGCCGGGGCTGCGTTCCCGGCAATCGCAGATGGAGCTGACATGACACGCGACGAGATCATTTCTGTGGTGGGCCCGGTCGACGACGCCGTTATCGCCGACATTGCGGCGACAGACGGGACGGTCCAAGAATTGCGTGAGGCCCTGGCCTGGATCGCCGCCGACGAGGCGCTGGTGAACGAGGGCCGACCGCTGCCGACGGCAAGAGTAGCGATGCTGATCGAACTGCTGCAAGGGCCGGACGAGGAGGAATAACCGGCCATTTCCGCGATGCTCTTGAACCGCGCAGAGAGACGAACCATGTCCTTCAGCGGCGCCGGCCGGCCGCCGGTGCCCGCCAGCATGACGTTGCTGCTCAAACAAGAAGACGATCACAAGACACGGAGGAAGTGATGGACGACGTCCGCTTTGCCGAGCCGATCACGTTGAAATTCCAATCCAGCGAGCGCAAGGTCGCCAGCAGTTGGGAAGCCATCGAATGCATGCGCCAGCAGTGGCCGGACCGTGCACGGGGCCGGAGTTGGCGCGCTGCCTATCGGACCTGCCGGGACGCGCTCGACGGTTGGCACACCGCGCGTGATGCGCGCAAGGCCTTCGCCAGGGCGGCGCGCAAGGCCGGGTTGCTCGCATCGGCCCGCAAGCCTGTCGACCACGCCGGCTAGTCCGGACCCCTCCGATATTGTGAGATCCAAAACAAGTGGGGAGAGGCAGCTGCCTTTCCCCCACTCCGGAAACTTTGTCCGCTGTCTAGTGGTACCCACCTGACTTGTACCCACTGACATAAGAGTCCGGCTCGGGATTTCCCTTGGCTACACGCGAAGGAGCGGGATTTTGCTTGGGCCAACTCAGTTAGTCACCGTCGTGAAAAGTTCGAGTACCAATTCCATTCCCACGTTCTGCCTGCATCAGCGGAGAACGCACGGCTGTAAATCGGGGTTTGCGGGTTGCGCTTATCCCAGTGGAATTTCACGATAACGTCCTTGCCGGCCACAACCTCACGGCCGAAGAATTCGCCTTCGTCGCCATTGAACGAGCCCACCTTTCCGTCGTCGAGTTTGCCCGCGTTGCTGTCGGCCCAGTAGATCGTCCAGAGACGCGTCGTTGGATCGAACAATCGCACGGTGAGGCCCTCGAACGGCTTTCCTCCCAACTCCGTATGAAAAATGTCGAAGTTGCCCAAACCCATTAGGATTTGGCGGAACTCTTGGGTCGCGTCGAATTCCTCCCACTCGTCGCTGCCGGCCAGCGGTTCCTTCAACGTACGGTTCCTGATGTTCCAGTTGCCCACCAAATAGTCGAAGTCATTTTTGGACGACGTCTGGCTCGCCGTTATCGCAAGTTTCCCGTCCGATGAAAGAGAGAACGCACTCATCTACTCTCCTTTGGATCGACGTCGTGCCAGCACTGCCATCGCCGCGGACATGACGAATGTATGGGCGTTTCTGCGATGACTTCGGCGCGCTTCGCAGGTCCAATCGCGGCAACAAGTGGATGGGACCCAACCGCGCGTCGTGAGGCACGCCCGCCGTCGCCTCCATGTTGCAACGCGTAAGCCGAAGACCCGTTCCGGACACGATCCGCTTCGGTTAGCTCCGCCACTCCGTCGCGAAGTCGCGTTGCTCCGCGCTCCACACAGGATTTGCTAACCGCCTTGAACCCCTGAACCGACCGCCCAACCGGATACCAAGTGTCAGATTCTGACCACTAGCGGCTGATCGGCTTGCTCTTCAGTGGACGGTGATGATGCCGTTTACGGCCCGCCATTCGGAGGGCTGGATCAGGTGATGATGGGCGACGCGCACCGAATGCAGCGGGCCTTCGATCTCGCGCTCCCAGAAATCGAGGAAATGCTTCAGCGTCGGGAAATCAGGGGCGATATCGTATTCCTGCCAGATGTAGAGCTGCAACAGGCTCCGATGATCCGGCAGGCGGTAGTGGATCTCCGCCGTGGTGAGGCCAAACCCTTGCATCTGGAGCTGAAAGTCCCTGCTGGTCATGCAATCTTCCTTCCGTTGAAATCTCCGTCCGCGAAAACGCCTCTGGTTCCACATAGGTTCCAGTCGCGTCGGGAGAGCGACGAATGTGCAAGCAATTACAGTACATTGGCACTCTCATTGGTCGAGTGCTAAAATTTTTGCGTGACCCTCTTGAAAGCAGAAAAAAGCGCGACTAGTTCGTATGCGCGCGATGCCTGATGAAGGGGTCGCGCACCCCGTGCCGGGCCGATATTGCCGGTCCGGTGAGGAGGATCTTCGAAAATCTGTTTGTCCCGAGAGGAGAACGACATGACGTTCCGTCCATTGCACGACCGTATCCTGGTCCGCCGTATCGAGGTCGACGAGAAGACCGCCGGCGGCATCATCATCCCCGACACCGCCAGGGAGAAGCCGCAGGAGGGCGAGGTCATCGCCGCCGGCCCCGGTGCGCGCGACGACAGCGGCCAATTGCAGCCGCTCGATGTCAAGGTCGGCGACCGCATCCTGTTTGGCAAATGGTCCGGCACCGAGATCAAGCTCAATGGCGAGGATCTGCTCATCATGAAAGAGAGCGACGTGCTGGGCGTTATCGAGGGCGCCGGCGAGATGAAGAGGGCTGCCTGAGCGGGGCCTGAACAAGCATTCCAGTCAACGAAAAGCTGCCTATTCGAAGGAGTGATCCAATGGCTGCCAAAGATGTGAAATTTCATACCGAAGCCCGCGAGAAAATGCTGCGCGGCGTCGATATTCTCGCCAATGCGGTGAAGGTGACGCTCGGTCCAAAGGGCCGCAATGTCGTCTTCGATAAGTCGTTCGGCGCGCCGCGCATCACCAAGGACGGCGTGACTGTCGCCAAAGAAATCGAGCTCGAGGACAAGTTCGAGAACATGGGCGCGCAGATGGTGCGCGAGGTCGCCTCGAAGACCAGCGACACCGCAGGCGATGGCACCACGACCGCGACGATTCTTGCTCAGGCCATCGTCAGGGAAGGGGCCAAGGCGGTCGCTGCCGGCATGAACCCGATGGATTTGAAGCGCGGCATCGACAAGGCGGTCGACGCCGTCGTCGCCGACCTGAAATCCAATGCCCGCAAGGTGACCAGGAACGACGAGATCGCCCAGGTCGCCGCCATCTCTGCCAATGGCGATGCCGAGATCGGCCGCTTCCTCGCAGAGGCGATGGAAAGGGTTGGCAATGAGGGTGTCATCACTGTCGAGGAAGCCAAGACCGCTGAGACTGAGTTGGAAGTGGTCGAAGGCATGCAGTTCGACCGTGGCTATCTCTCGCCCTATTTCATTACCAACCAGGATAAGATGCGCGTCGAACTCGAAGAACCTTATGTGCTGATCCACGAGAAGAAGCTGTCCAACCTGCAGGCCATGCTTCCTGTGCTCGAAGCCGCCGTGCAATCCGGCAAGCCGCTGTTGATCATCGCCGAGGACGTCGAAGGCGAGGCGCTGGCGACGCTGGTCGTCAACAAATTGCGCGGCGGCCTGAAGGTTGCGGCCGTCAAGGCGCCGGGCTTCGGTGACCGCCGTAAGGCCATGCTCGAAGACATCGCCATCCTGACCGGCGGCACGGCGATCTCGGAAGACCTCGGCATCAAGCTCGAGAACGTCACGCTGGAGATGCTCGGCCGCGCCAAGAAGGTGCTGATCGAGAAGGAGAACACCACCATCGTCGACGGTGCCGGCCGCAAGGATGAAATCCAGGCGCGCATCAGCCAAATCAAGGCGCAGATCGAGGAAACCACCTCCGACTACGACCGCGAGAAGCTGCAGGAGCGGTTAGCCAAGCTCGCTGGCGGTGTCGCCGTCATCCGCGTCGGAGGCTCGACCGAGATCGAGGTCAAGGAGCGCAAGGATCGCGTCGACGACGCCATGCATGCCACACGCGCGGCGGTCGAGGAGGGTATCCTGCCCGGCGGCGGCGTGGCGCTGCTGAGGGCGGCGAAGGCGCTCGATAACGTTGTCGTCGACAATCCCGATCAGAAGACCGGGGTCGACATCGTGCGTCGCGCCATCGAAGCGCCGGTGCGCCAGATCGCCGAGAACGCCGGTGCGGAAGGTTCGATCATCGTCGGCAAGCTGCGCGAGACGACCGACTTCGGCTATGGCTGGAACGCCCAGACCAACGAGTTCGGCGACCTGTACGGGCAGGGCGTCATCGATCCGGCCAAGGTCGTTCGCACTGCGCTGCAGGGTGCCGCCTCTGTTGCCGGCCTGCTGGTGACGACCGAGGCGATGGTGGCCGAGAAGCCGAAGAAGGAAACACCCATGCCTCCGATGCCCGGCGGTGGCGGCATGGACTTCTAAGATCAGGCTTTCAAAGCGAGATTTCGAAACGGCAGATGGGCCGTGTCCGCCAACGCGGGCACGGGCTTGCCGGTTCGGGTCGAATGCTGAGCAGGTGTTGCCATGGATATGACGGACAGTTTTGGGAAGACCGCGGCGCCGACCCGCCCGAAGAACGATTTCAACTATGAAACCGATTGCAGGGCGGCGCTGGCGCCTTTGGTCGACGGCCTGCTGGATATGGCCGAGTCGGCCGGCTGGGACCGCCGCAAGGCTGCCTACACGCTGATGTTTCTGTCGGCTCAACGCGTGGGAGCGGGCAAGGAAGGAGCGTAAATGATCGCGGCGCGGATGCGCGATTGCTTGCTCTAGTGGGGAAATTGGCAGCTTCGCCGACAGCGCTCTAAGCCATCGGTAGCAACCGGCGCATAATCAGCGAGGCGTGGCCGCCCACCCCGTGTGCAGCCGGCCGGCGCTCGACCACTTCGAAACCGTGCTTGCGATAAAAGGCGATTGCCCGGTCGTTGCCCTCGATCACCTCCAGCGCGATGCTGGGAATCCCCGCATGCGCTGCAAGAACCGCGTGCAAAAGATCGGCCGCCAGCCCGGTGCCGTACTCGCTTTTGTCGATATGGAGCCGCTCGAGCATGACATCGCCCTTGTTGCCCATCGCGGCCATCGCGTAGCCGGCGAGCGAGCCGTCCGCCCGCTCGGCCACGAACCACATCTTGCTGTCGTCCCCGAGCTCGGTCACCAGCCGCTCCGGCGCGTGCTTCTCATCCGACAGCCGTGCCGTGGTCTCGGCACCCAGGATTGGCGAATAGGTGTGGCGCCAGGATTGGCCCAGCAGCCGCGATACCGAGGGCACGTCCTGTTCGGTCATGGTTCTTATTTGGGTCATTGGCACCTCGCCTCAGAAACCTGCCCCTTTTGAGCGGAGATGTTCGGCAGGACAGAGAGGTGCTGTCCCGCCGATCCTGCACGGCCGAGTTCAGCGCACATCCGCGCCGGCCGTCATGACTATGTGCTGGCAGACATTGTCGATATCGCGAATGACGTCGTCGTTCCAGAAGCGCAGGATAGTCCAGCCGCTGCTCTCCAAATAGGCGCTGCGTATCCTATCCCGCTCGGCGTGCTCAGCGTCGGCGTGCTGGCTGCCATCAACCTCGACGATGAGGCCGTGCGTCGGACAGGCAAAATCCACAATGTAGGGTCCAATCGGCACCTGTCGGCGAAAGCTCAAATCCATCAGCCGATGCGCGCGAAGCTCATTCCACAGTTTCAGCTCGGCGTCGGTCATCGCGCGACGCATGGATTTTGGATTCTTGCGCTGGCGTGACGGAACGAGATCGTGCCCCACTAGGCGCTCCTGTCTTCGTGATTGGCGAAGTCATGGGTGACGGCCGATCTCCCCCCTTGCGGGGAGATGCCCGGCAGGGCAGAGGGGGGTGCTGTCCCGCCAGCTTGTCAGCCATTTGCAGTCTAATCCTCCTGCTGGAATGGGCTTGGAAGCGGCTTCCATTGAGACGTTGGCGATCCTTCCCACCCCCCTCTGTCCTGCCGGACATCTCCCCCGCAAGGGGGGAGATTGGCTGTTGCCAGCGCTTTTCGCCAACCTCTTGCTGCCTTGCAGCGAAAATCGTCGCCCCCGCCATCACCGCCTTACCCGCGATTTCAGCCAGCGGTCGAAGGCGACGGCGAGGATGAGGATCAGGCCGATGACGATGCTTTGCGTGTATGACGAGACGTTGTTGAATTGCAGCCCGTTCTGCAGGACGCCGATCAGCCCTGCACCGACCACCGTGCCGCCGACGCTGCCGATGCCGCCGAACAGCGAGGTGCCGCCGATGACGACCGCCGAGATCACCGTCAGCTCGTAGCCGATGCCGGCGACGGCTTCGGAGGAGTTGAGCCGCGCCGACAAAACGAAGGCGGCAAGGCCGGCGAAGAAGCCGACGATGATGTAGACCGAGATCAGGATGCGGTCGACGCGCAGGCCGGAGAGCCGCGCGGCCTCGGCATTGCCGCCGACGGCGTAGACGGCGCGACCGTAGCGCGTGTAGCGCAGCACGATGTGGCACAGGATTGCGGCAATCGCGAAGATGATCGCCGGCACCGGCACCGGGCCGATCAGGCCGGTACCGAACCAGCGCATCGAGGCGTCGAAGCCGGAGATCGGGCCGCCATTGGAGATCGTCAGCGTTAGGCCGCGAAACACGGTGAGGCCGCCGAGCGTGACGACGAAGGGCGGTACTTTCAGCCTGGTGATGGCAAAGCCCTGGACACCGCCGGCCACGGCGCCGACGACGACGGCGGCGAGAAGGGCGGCGAACCAGCCATAGCCCAGCGTGCCCGTGGTCGACAGCGACAGCGTGTTGGCGGTGCCGCCCTTGGCCACCACGGCCGCGACCATGCCGCAGAAGGCGAGCAGCGAGCCGACCGACAGGTCGATACCGGCGGTCAGGATGACGAAGGTCATGCCGAGCGCGATCAGGCCGGTGATCGAGATCTGGCGCATGATGTTGAACAGGTTGATCGGGTCGATGAAGCTCGGCTTCAGCACGGTGAAGACGACGATCAGCACCGCCAGGAACATCAGCGGGCCGAAGCTCATCAGCAGGCGCGCAAGATTGATGCCGCCGCGCTGGCTCCGTTCGGTCGTGCTGGTCATCGCGGTGCTTCCTGATTCTGGGCTTCCTGCTTCTGGTCGAGCGCCATCAGTTCCATCAGTCTTTCCTCTGTCGCCTCGATGCCGGGCATCTCGCCGGTGATGCGCCCGCGCCGCATGGTGACGATCCTGTCCGACACCGCAAGCACTTCGGGCAGTTCCGAAGAGATCATCATGATGGCGATGCCGCGCGCGGCGAGCTCTACCAGGATCTGGTGCACCTCCGCCTTGGCGCCGACATCGACGCCGCGCGTCGGTTCATCGACGATCAGCACCTTCGGGTCGCGCGCCAGCCAGCGGGCAAGGATGACTTTTTGCTGGTTGCCTCCCGACAGTCCCTCGATCGGCTGCTCGGGCGAGGCCATGCGGATCGACAGCGTCTTTCTGTAGTTCGCCAGCGCCTCGCGCTCGCGCCGCTCGGCCATGAAACCGGCGGCATTGGAGTAGCGGTCGAGCGCGGCGACGGAAAAATTGGTGAGAATGCCGAGTGCGGCGAAGATCGCCTGGTGCTTGCGGTCTTCCGGCACGAGACCGATGCCGAGCTCGATGGCGTCGGCGGGTGAGGCCGGCGCGATCGGCTTGCCGTCGAGCATGATTGTGCCGGCGGCAATGCGGTCGGCACCGAAGATGGCGCGGGCGAGCTCGGTGCGGCCGGAGCCGACGAGCCCGGCGACGCCGAGGATCTCGCCCGCCTTGAGGTCGAGATCGACGCCTTCAAGGACGATGGCGTGCGGCGCCTGCGGATCGCGCACCGTGCGCAGGCCGCGCACCGAGAGCCGGACGTCGCCGGCGACATCGCGCAGCGTCGGTCTGGCATAGAGCTCGGACGCGGCGCGGCCAACCATCTTCTCGATGATCTTCGGCAGCCTGATCGGTCCGCCCTCACGATCGAGGTGACCGGCCAGCCTGCCATCGCGCAGCACCGTCATGCGGTCGCAAATCGCCGATGCCTCCTCCAGCCTGTGGGTGACGAACATGATGGCGACGCCATCCCTGCGCAGCCGGCCCATAATCGCCATCAGCTTCTGCACTTCGGTTTCGGTCAGCGCCGAGGTCGGCTCGTCCATGATGATCAAGCGGCTCTTCAGCGATAGCGCGCGGGCGATCTCGACCAGCTGCTGTTCGGCCACCGACAGTGCGGAAACCGGCGTCGCCGGGTCGAGATCGAGGCCGACACGAGCGATGATCGCGCGGGAATCTTCCTCCATTCGCCGCCAACTGACCAGCCCGAACCGGCCGAGCGGTGCGCGGCCGATGAAAATATTCTCCGCCACGGTCAGCGTCGGGATCAGGCTCAGTTCCTGGTAGATGGTAACGATGCCGTGGCGTTTCGCATCCTGCGGATTGTGCGGATTGAATTCGACGCCGTCGAAGACGATGCGACCGCTGGACGGCGGCATCACGCCGGACAGGATCTTGAGCAGCGTCGATTTGCCGGCGCCGTTCTCGCCGAGCAGGCCGAGTATCTCGCCGGGGCGGACTTCGAGCGAAACGTCGTTCAGCGCGGTGACGCCGGCAAAGCGCTTGGTCACGCCCTCGACGGTGAGGAGGGCGGTATTGGGCGACGCAGTGGCTTCGGCTGGCAAAAGCTTCTCCCTCGATGCAGTTGTTCACGCCGCGCTTGAACACCCCCCTCTGTCCTGCCGGACATCTCCCCCTCAAGGGGGGAGATCGGATGTCATGGCCGCTTTCGCTAATCTTCGGCGTTGAAGACAGGGCGACGCGTTGAAACTGCCAATCTCCCCCCTTGAGGGGGAGATGGCCGGCAGGCCAGAGGGGGGTGCTGTCCCGCCGGCCTCGCCAATTGGCCCTACTTCGTCTCGCCCAGCCTCTCCGCCTTGTCGAGATTGTCCTTGCCGATGACGATCGGCGTCAAAAGCACCAGCTTTTCCTTCGGCTCGGTCTTGTCCTTGGCGTAGGCGACCGCGATCTGCACCGCAGTGCGCGACTGCTCGCCGGGGAATTGCTCGACCGTGCCGGCCAGCTTGCCGTCGCGCACGGCGACCAGCGCTTCGGGAAGCGCGTCGAAGCCGTAGATCTTGACGTCGGTGAAGTTGCGCGCCGCGCAGGCTTCAACCGCGCCAAGCGCCATGTCGTCATTGGCGCAGATGATCGCGTCGGGCTTGCCGTTGGCGGCAAGGCCGGCCTCGGTGACGGACAGCGCCTCGGCGCGGGCGAAGTTGGCGGTCTGCTCGAAGATGATCTGGTACTTGTCCTTCATCGGATCGAGGACGTTGTGCACACCCTTGTTGCGGTCGATCGCCGGGCCGGCACCGGGCTGGCCCTGCAGATGGAAGATCTTGGCGCCGTTCGGAAACGCCGCCACCATGGCCTGCGCTTCGGCCTCGCCGCCTTTGACATTGTCGGCGCCGACATGGGCGAGGATGCCCTCGACGCCCTCGACACGGCGGTCGATGGTGACGACGGGAACGCCGGCCTTGACCGCTTCTTCGATGGCTGGGGCCAGCGCGTTGACGTCGAGCGGCGAGATGACGATGGCGTTGACCTTCTGCACGAGTGCCGCCTCGATGTCGGCGGTCTGCTTGGGCGCCGAGTTCTGGCCGTCGCTCTCGACCAGGTTGACGCCTTGCGCCTGGGCCTCCGCCTTGATCTGGTTCAGCATGTGCACGAAGAACGGAAAGCCGAGGCTCGGCACCGAACCGAGGATGGTCAGCTTGTCCTGGGCGAAAGCCAGTTGCGGAGCGGCCAGCGCCAGGGCGCCCATCGCCGCGGTCGACAGCAGGAATTCACGTCTGTTGATCAATTTAGTCTCCTCCCAGATGAGCGCACGACCCCGAAACCGGAATGGGTTTTCCGGAAGGTTCCTTGCGTCGATTCAAAATGGAGTGTCCTTCGAGCGCCCAACTCGTGTTTGAAGGGACGCAACGGCGCTCCAGCCGGTCCACCGCGACGTTCTCCTCCGCTCGGTGCCTGCCGGCGGATGCTAGCCAAGGCCGGAGCTTTGCGCAAGAACGGGAGAAGGCAAGACCTACCGATCGATCATCACCATGGTGCGCTCGCCGTAGCGCGGACCGGCGACCTTGCCCGGCGCCAGCGCGTCGTCGAGCACCTGCATCTCGGCGGCGTCGAGCCTGATCGAAGCCGCGGCGACGTTCTCCTCGAGATATTTTCTGCGCTTGGTGCCGGGGATCGGCACGACGTCGATGCCGAAGTCGCTCCCCTTGTGGAGCAGCCAGGCCAGCGCGATCTGGCCTGGCTTGACGCGCTTGGCCGCGGCGATGTCGAGTACCGTGGCTGCCGCCTGCATGTTGGCGTCATAGTTGGCGCCCTGGTAGCGCGGATCGCCGCGCCGGTAATCGCCCTCTGGATAGTCTTCGGCGCGCCTGACATCCGGTGAGAAAACCGCGGCCGAGCGGCGAGAACGGCACCAGGCCGATGCCGAGCTCCTTCAGCAGGGGAATGATTTCCGGCTCGAGATTGCGCTCCCACAGCGAGTATTCGCTCTGCACTGCCGACACCGGATGCACGGCATGCGCCCGGCGGATATTGGCGGCGCCGGCCTCCGAGAGGCCGAAGAAGCGGACCTTGCCCTGAGCAATCAGCTCGCCGACAGCACCCGCCACCTCCTCGATCGGTACCGCCGGATCGACGCGGTGCTGATAGAGGAGGTCGACGTGGTCGCTGGCTAGCCTCCTCAGCGAACCTTCGACAGCCTCGCGGATATGCTCCGGCCGGCTGTCGCGCTCGGTGCCGACTTGCTTGCCGTTTTCGATGCGAAAGCCGAACTTCGTCGCGATCGTCACCTCATCGCGCCGGCCCTTCAGCGCGCGGCCGAGCAGTTCCTCGTTAGCGTACGGCCCATAGACTTCCGCAGTGTCGAGGAAGGTGCAGCCGAGTTCGATGGCGCGGTGCAGCGTGGCGGTCGATTCCGCCTCGTCGGCCGGGCCGTAGGACTGGCTCATGCCCATGCAGCCGAGGCCGATCATGGAAACCTGCAGCCCCTGGCCGCCGAGTTTGCGTGTCGTCAACGTCATGTGAAGTTCTCCAGGTCAGCATCGCGTTCCAAGCCGCCACGTTCAATATAGCGCGCCGGCTCGGTTTCCACAGAGCGAGAGACGCCACCGCGCGAGGGCTCGCAGCGGCCGCCAAATTGACAGCCGACCCGCTCTCGGCCATCCTTAGGCATGCCGCCTTGCGGCTTTGTGCGTGAGTAACCAGCATGGCCAGTTCCGTCACCAGCCAGAAATCCAAGCGCGCCGCGGTGCGCAAGGCGCTCGACCGCCACAAGGTCTACATCACCGCGCAGCGTTTTTCCGCCGGCGGCTACAGTGCGCGGGTGCTGGTCGACGGCGAGGCCTATTGGGTCGACGAATTCCGGCTCAGCCAGCTGCAGCAGGGCCTGTCGCCGGCCGAGCTCGAATTGACGCCGGCCACCGACGATTGAGCGGCGTGACCTCCCATCCTTCGTCATCCCAGGGCGGAGCAGGAGCGAAGCGACGTCGCGGAGACCCTGGGATCCATGCCGTGACATTGGAGCGCCGCTGCGATGGGATTTTGATGCTACGCTCGTTGCTTTTGCCCACCACCTACGCCTAGTCCATGCCAGCTCCTTCGAAGCTCAAGGCCTATCGCGCCAAGCGCGAGTTCACGAGGACGCCGGAACCGGCCGGTGGCCTGGCTGCCGGTGAAGGCAACCGCTTCGTCGTCCACAAACACCACGCCACCGCCGATCACTATGATTTGCGCCTGCAGGTCGGCGACGTGCTGAAGAGCTGGGCGGTGCCGCGCGGCCCGTCGCTGAACCCGGCCGACAAAAGGCTGGCGGTCGAGACCGAGGACCATCCGCTCGAATATATCGATTTCGAGGGCGTCATTCCCGAAGGCGAATATGGCGGAGGACCGATGATCGTCTGGGACACCGGCGTCTGGGCGCCGATGGACGATGTCGAAAAGAGCCTGCGCACCGGCTCCTTCAAGTTCCGGCTCGCCGGCGAGAAGCTCAATGGCGGCTGGATGCTGACGCGGCTGAAACCGAAGCCCGGCGAGGATGAGGGCAAGAAGAACTGGCTGCTGTTCAAGGAGCGCGATCTCGCCGCCGATGCCACGCTCGACATACTGGAAGCCCGGCCGGAAAGCGTCAAATCCGGCCGTCGTATTGAGGAACTGGTGGCACCGCCGAAGCCTGCCGCCAAACCTGCCAAGCCGGTGGTGCTGAAACCCGGCGCTTTGCCGGGCGCCGTCAAGGCGCCCCCGCCTTCCCGGATCGAGCCGCAGCTGGCGACCTCCGTGGCCAAGCCGCCGGACGGTGAGGATACTGGGGAGGAATGGCTGCACGAGATCAAGTTCGACGGCTACCGCACCATGGCGCACCTGGCCGACGGTGCGGTCAGGCTGATCACCCGCGCCGGCCTCGACTGGACGAAGCGCTATGGCGACCTGCCGCTTGCCTTCGCCAGGCTGCCGTGCCGGGAGGCGATCATCGACGGCGAGGTCGTCGCGCTCGACCCCAAGGGCATCAGCCGCTTTGCCCTTCTGCAGGACGCGCTGGCCGAAGGCGCCGGCAACAAGCTCCACTTCTACGCTTTCGACCTCGTCTATCTCGACGGCTGGGACCTGACAAAAGCGCCGCTTCGGCGGCGCAAGGCGCTGCTTTCGCAACTTCTGTCCGGTCTCGGCGCCAACTCCGCCATCCAGCTCAGCGATCATGTCGAAGGCGACGGCCAGGCGCTCTATGACCAGGCATCCGAGATGGGGCTGGAGGGTGTGGTGTCGAAACGCGCCACGGCGATCTACCAGAGCGGCCGCACCAAAACCTGGACCAAGACCAAGGCGCTCCAGACCGGCGACTTTGTCATCGCTGGCTACACCGTCTCCGACGCGGCCGAGGGACTCGCTGCACTTGGCCTCGGCGAATTCGAAGACGGCGAGCTGCACTATCGCGGCAAGGTCGGCACCGGCTTCGATGCCGCGACCGCAGGCGAATTGCTGGCGCGGCTGGAGCCGTTGCGGGCCGGTGCATCCGCGCCCGAGGGCGTTCCGCGCGAGATCATGCGCGAGATGAACTGGGTGCGGCCGCTGCTTTCGGCGCATATCCATTACGCCAACCGGACCACCGACAATGCGCTGCGCCATGCCGTGTTCCGCGGCCTGCGTGACGTCGGCCTGTCGACGCCGGTTTCGGCCAAGCGCAAGCGGCTGATCGCCGAGGCCGACCTCGCCACAATCTGGGTGACCAACCCGACGCGGCGGCTGTTCGGCAAGACCGGCCCGACCAAGCTCGACATCGCCGTCTATTACGCGCTGGTCGGCGATTTCATGCTGCCGCACATTCTCGGCCGGCCGGTCTCGCTGGTGCGCTGCCCGACCGGCAAGCCGCAGGACTGTTTCTTCCAGCGCCACGCCTTCACCGGCATGCCGTCCTCGGTGGCGACCTTCGAGGCGACGAATTCGGAGGGCGAGACCAAATCCTATCTCTCGGTGGAAGACGCCAAGGGCTATCTGGCTCTGGCGCAGTTCGGCGTCGTCGAGTTCCACACTTGGGGCACCCATCGCACGCGGCTCGACAAGCCGGACCTGATCGTTTTCGACCTCGACCCGGGCGAAGGGATCGCCTGGCGCGAGGTGGTTGAGGCGGCGGTGCACATTAAGGGCGAGCTGGAAGCGCTAGGGCTGGTGCCGTTCGCCAAGACCTCCGGGGGGCACGGCATCCACATCACCGTGCCGGTGACGCAAAAGCAGAACTGGAAGAAACTGCACCAGGCGACCAGCGCCATCTCCACGCATCTTGCCGCCACCGCGCCCGACACTTTCACCACCACCATGGGCAAGGACAACCGCAAGCGGCGCATCTTCATCGATTTTCACCGCAATGCGCGCGGCCACACCTCGGCGGCTCCCTATTCACTGCGCGCCCGCACCAATTTGCCGGCCTCGACGCCGGTCAGCTGGAGCGATCTGGAATCCATCGATGCTCCGCAGGATCTGAATTATTCCTCGCTGCCGGGCCTTCTGGCGACGTCAGGCGACCCTTGGGCCGACATGGAAGATTTCGCCAGGGATTTGCCGGCGATAGGCACCGCGACGTAGTTCTGCGAGCGCGGCCCAGACTCCATCGACGCTCCGGAAAATTTGAATTATTCTTCGCCACGGACCTCTTGCCTGCAGGCGGCTCCCAGCGGAGGAAGATTTCGCTAGGGATTTGCCGGTATTGTAAGGGGCAATGTAGGATTTCGGCAGCCGCATTCGTCCTCCGGACGAAACAGCGCTGCGAACAGTTCGACAGCACAAGGCCGCGTAGGAGTATTTCATGGCGCCCAGGGCAAGTTGGAAAGGTTACCTCAAGCTCAGTCTGGTCAGCTGTCCGGTCCGGCTCTATCCGGCGACCAGTGCCAGCGAGCGCATCAGCTTCAACCAGCTGCACAAGAAGACGCACAACCGCATCAACATGAAGCCGGTCGACCCTGAACTCGGGTTGGTCGAGCGTTCGGACCTGGTCAAGGGCTACGAATACGAGGACAAGCAATACATCATCATCGACGATACCGATCTCGACGCGGTGCGCATCGAATCCAACCATACGATGAACATCGAGGCCTTTGTCGACGAGCGTTCGGTCGACGTCATCTACCAGGACGCGCCCTATTACCTGGCGCCGGATGGCGCAATGGCCGAGGAGACCTTTGCCGTGTTGCGCGAAGCGATGCGCAAATCCGGCAAGCTGGCGATCGCCCGCCTCGTGCTGTCCAGCCGCGAGCGCGTGGTGACGATCGGCGCGCGCGAGAACGGCATGTTCGTCTGCACCTTGAGGAATCCGAACGAAGTGCGTGGCACGGCTGAATATTTCGGCAATATCCCGGCCGGAAACCCCGATCCGGAAATGCTGCAATTAGCCGAAGCGCTGATCAAGCAGAAGGAAACCACCTTCGACCCGAAGAATTACGAGGACCGCTACGAGATCGCGTTGATGACGATGATCCGCGAGAAGCTCAAGGGCCACAAGCCTATCATCGCGGCGGCACCTGAGCGCGGCAACGTCATCAATCTCATGGATGCGCTGAAGGCGAGCCTGTCGCAGTCGGCCAAGCCACCGGCCAAGTCGAAGAGCAAGGCCGATGAAACAGCCAAGCCTGCGGCGAAATCCGCCAAGGCCGGCGCTGGCGCGGCCAAGGAAAACCCGCTCAAGGCGAACCTTCTCAAAGCCGTCGGCAAGAGCAAGGCGTGACGGCTCTTGCCGGCACGGTCTTCGGCATCGTCGGCGCGCTGGCGGCCTTTCCGCTCAGGCTGGCGGCGCGCGAGGTCGCGCGCCAGCACGGCCAGTTGCGGCGCGGCGTCACTCGGCGCACCACGCATGTCGTGTTGGGCCGCATGTTGCTCGCCAGGGCCGGCGACATCGAGATCGAGCGCCGCGTCGCTGCGGAACGTGCAGCCGGGCGCAGGCTGGTCAGCGAGAACGGCTTCCTGCGGCTGCTCGGGTTGATGAAGGCACCGGAAGCCTCGACGCTGTCGCGGCAGTCGCTGATCGATCAGTCGCGGCTGACCGGCGCCGATCTCGACCTTTTGTCGCTGTTCGACGCCTTCGAGCATGATTGCGAACCGTATTCCTTCCGCGACCTGATCCTCGCCCGCAAATATGCCGGGCTGGTCGCCGGCGGCGCCTCATGGGGGGCGATCGTGCGGTCGGTGCATCGCTCCGGCCCGATCGCCTCGCTCACCGCCAAATCGCTCAATGTCGGCTCGCAGCACGGGCGGGCCGACGCGATCTATCTCGAGGGCGGCCAGAGCGAAGTCAACGGCCAGCTGCTGTTCGATCTGGGAACGCAGGATGACGACACGCTGGAAGAGCTGTTCGCCGATGCCGAGGCGGCGGAAGAGGCTGAAGACCACGAGCAGGCCGCGGCACTCTACCAGCGCTGTCTAGCCATCGACCCGAGCGATGCCATCGCCGCCTTCAACCGCGCCAACTGCCTGCGCGCCTCCGGCCACGCGGCCGAGGCGGCGCACGACTATGCCCGCGCCATCAAGTGCGACCCGGTGTTCGTCGAGGCATGGTTCAATCTGGCCGGGCTGATGAGCGAAGAGGGGCGGGTGGCGTCGGCTCGGCGGCATCTGCTGAAGGCGATTTCGCTAGATGCGAAGTACGCCGATGCGGTGTTCAACCTTGCGAGGCTGGAGTTCGACGCCGGCAATCTAGCCGAAGCGCGGCGGAACTGGGCGCGCTACCTCGAACTCGACGCGGATTCCGAATGGGCACGTATGGCGGCCAAGGGTATCCAGTTCGTCGATTTGCAGCTGGCGCGGATGTCGGGGGGTTAGGGCTTCATTTGGTCGCGCTTGAACACCCCCCTCTGTCCTGCCGGACATCTCCCCCGCAAGGGGGGAGATCGGCAGCTTCTCCTTACCGCCCGCCTTCCAACGTTGGTGATTGGCGAAAGCGATGGCGACATCCAATCTCCCCCCTTGCGGGGGAGATGGCCGGCGGGACAGAGGGGGGTGCGAAGGAACTCGGCCTTCATCTGCGGGCCACCCCATGACGACCTTCCTCTTCGACGGTGCCGACACCGCCCCAATCACCATCCTGCTCGCCCATGGCGCCGGGGCGCCGATGGATTCGCCCTCGATGACCGCCACGGCAAAAGCGCTGGCCGCAGCCGGCTTTCGCGTTGTGCGCTTCGAGTTCCACTACATGGCGGCCCGCCGCTACGGCCATCGCAAGCCGCCGCCGCGCGCCGAGACGGTGAACCCGGAATATATCAAGGCAATCGCCGATCTCAGGGCGAAGGGCGTGAAGGGTCCGCTGATCATCGGCGGCAAGTCGATGGGCGGACGCGTCGCTTCGATGATCGCCGACGAGATGTTTTCAAAGGGCGAGATTTCAGGGCTGCTGTGTCTCGGCTATCCCTTCCATCCGCCGGACAAACCGACGCAGCTTCGGACAAAACACCTCGCCGACCTCAAGACGCCGACATTGATCTTCCAAGGCACGCGCGACGAGTTCGGGACCAAAGACGAGGTCGCGACCTATGCTCTGTCCGACGCAATCGAGATCTCCTGGCTGGAAGACGGCGACCACGATCTGAAGCCGCGCAAAAACATCTCCGGCTTCTCCACCGCCGATCATCTGAAGACGCTGGCTGATGCAGTGAAGGCGTGGACCGAACGGATCGTGCGCTGAAGCAGGCCGATGAAGATCGCCACCTTCAACGTCAACAACATCAACGGCCGGCTGCCAAACCTGCTCGCATGGCTGGCCGCCGCCAAACCCGACATCGCCTGCCTGCAGGAGCTCAAGGCCAGGCAGACGCAGTTTCCGCGCACCGCGCTTGCGGCGGCCGGCTACGGGGCGGTGTGGGTCGGGCAGCCGACCTGGAACGGCGTCGCCATCCTTTCGCGTGGCTCGGAGCCGGTGCTGACCCGCGAGGCGCTGCCCGGCGACGACGGCGACCAGCAGGCGCGCTACATCGAAGCGGCGGTCAACGGCATCGTCGTCGCCTGCCTCTACGCGCCGAACGGCAATCCGCAGCCCGGCCCGAAATTCCAGTACAAGCTGGCCTGGCACGAAAGGCTGGAGACGCATGCGGCGCAGTTGCTCGACACCGGCCTGCCGGTGGTGCTGGCCGGCGACTACAACATCGTGCCCGAGCCGCGCGACATCTACCCGACCCGCTCCTATGACGACAACGCGCTGGTGCAGCCGGAAAGCCGGGCATCGTTCCAGCGGCTGCTCGACCAGGGCTGGCTTGATGCGCTGCGCAAGAAGCACCCGACGGAGACGCTCTACACATTCTGGGACTATCGCCGCAATCGCTGGCCGCGCGATGCCGGCCTGCGGCTCGACCATATCTTGCTCAGCAAGAAGCTGTCGCGCCGGCTGGTAGCGGCGGGCATCGACCGCGACGTGCGCGGCGAGGTCGGCGCCAGCGACCACGCGCCGGTCTGGCTGGAATTGAAGTGAGGCACGAAAGCTGGCGCCGCCTTTCCGGGCGGCAACCAGTCAGGTTGGCCGCGCCGCTTCGCGGGCGAACGCCTCGATCAAAGGGGCGTATCCCTCAAGGTCGGGCTGAGTAGCGAAACTGTAGGTAGCGGCGGTCGAAGCCCAGGGCAGCTTTTCCGAAGTGAAGACTTCGACGAAGGGCACGTACCAATGGTGCTCGTCCAGCATGGTCGCGCGCACGTTGACAAGGAAATCCAGGCCATGCGGACGCGTGAACATCCAGTTCTTGCAGTGCGGGCAATAGAGCTGCCGGTGCGGGCCGTGCAGGCCGCCGACCACCGGCTCGCCTTGCGTTATGGCGAAACCGTCGCTGGGCACGGCGATGGTCAGGGAATACGCGCTGGCGCTCAGCTTCTGGCAGCCGGTGCAGTGACACGCCGTCGTCAGCAAGGGCGGCGCGCTGATGCGAAAGCGTATTCCACCGCACAAGCAACCGCCGTCCCAAGGTAGCTTCCAATCGTCCATCGCTGGCCTCGCCTTAGCCTCTGCCAGCGATCTAGCGCGCGACCGCCAAGCTGCTATCTCACCGTTGAGGGTCCCAGAAGGGAGGAGATCGGCAGCTTCACGTCCTTCCCCCAGGAATCGTGAACACCACGTCGGCGCGGCCGTAGCCGCCATCGGCGACCTCCTCGATCAGCACCATCGTGTAGGGGCGCACGCCTTCGCCGAACATCTCGACGAACAGGGCTGTGGTCTTGTGGACGAGGTCCTCCTTCTGTCCGGCGGACAGCGCGCGCTCAGGCACCTTGAAATTTGCAAACGGCATGATGTCGATTTCCTGTTGATTGTTGGAGGTAAAGTCAGACCGTGCCGCCATTGGCGCGCAGCACCTGGCCGTTGACCCAGCCGCTGTCCGGTCCGGCGAGGAACGACACCACGCCGGCGATGTCGGCGGGCTGGCCGAGCCGCCCGAGCGGGATCATCCTGGTGATCGTTTCGACCAGTGCCTCGGACTTGCCGCCGAGGAACAGTTCGGTGGCCACCGGCCCCGGCGCCACGACATTGACGGTGATGCCGCGTGGCCCGAGTTCCTTGGCCAGCACATGGGTCATCGCCTCGACGCCGGCCTTGGTGGCAGCGTAGACACCGTAGGTCGACTGGTAGAACCCGACCACGCTGGACGAGAAGCTGATGATGCGGCCGCCCTCGCGCAGCCGCCTTGCGGCCTCGCGCATGCCGCGGAAGACGCCGCCGAGGTTCACCGCGATCTGCTGCTCGAAACCGGCGTCGTCCATCTGCGCGATCGGCGCGAGCTTCATGATGCCGGCATTGTTGACCAGCACGTCGAGGCCGCCAAAGGCCTGCTCGGCTGCGTCGAACAGATGCGCCACGCCCTTGGGATCGCCGACGTCGGCTTGGACGGCGATCGCCGTGCCGCCCGCCGCCTCGATCCCGCGCACCACGCCTTCGGCGGCTTCATCGCCCCTGGCATAGTTGACGACGACCGAAAAGCCGTCGCGCGCCAGCCGCCTGGCAATTTCGGCGCCGATACCCTTCGAGGCGCCGGTTACCAACGCTACCTTTCCATTCCGCGTAGTCATGTCAGCTCTCCAATTCTTGTCGACTGAAATAGGCGACAAATCTTGCGGGATAATCGCTCGGGACTTGCCAACACCATTCGGATATGGCGAACAATGGCGATGGACAGTCTCGACCGGATGCGCCTGCTTGCCCGTGTGATCGAGCGCGGCAGCTTCACCGCGGCTGCCGCCGATCTCTCGATGTCGCGATCGACCGCCACCGAGGCGATCAAGGACCTAGAGGCGCGGCTGGGGGTGAGGCTGCTCGAACGCACCACGCGCCATGTCACCCCGACGTTGGACGGCCAGGCCTATTACCAGCGCTGCCTCGCCATCCTTGCCGATGTCGAGGATGCCGAGGCCGGCTTTCAATCGGCGCAGCCGCAGGGCCTTTTGAGGATCGACGTGCACGGCTTCATGGCCCGGCATTTCATCCTGCCGCGGCTCTCCGAGTTCCTCGACCGCTACCCCGGGATCGACCTGCATATCGGCGACGGCGACCGGCTGGTCGATCTGGTGCGCGAGGGCATCGACTGCGTGCTGCGTTCCGGCGAACAGGCCGACAGCGGCATGATCGTTCGGCGGGTGGCAACATTGCGCGAAGTCACATGCGCCAGCCCCGCCTATCTCGAAAAGCACGGCATGCCGGCAACCCCCGACGATCTCGAAGGCCATCTGATGGTCGGCTTCCGCTCGTCGCGGACCGGCGAGGTCATGCCGCTCGAATTCACCGTTGGCGGCGCGTTGCGCTATGTCAGCCTGCCCAACCGGGTGACGGTCAACGGCTCCGACACGATGGCGGAGCTGGCGCGCCTCGGTTTCGGCCTGGTGCAGGCGCCGCATTACCGCTTCGCCGGGGATTTCGCGCGCGGCACGCTTGTCGAAGTGCTGCCGGACTACCCGCCGTCACCGACACCGCTGTCGGCGCTCTACCCGCAGAACCGCCAGCTCGCGCCGCGGGTCCGCGTGTTCATCGACTGGGTGACCGGGATTTTTGGCGAGGATGGGACATCGGGCCGGGCGTGATCGTGCACCGGGGCCGCCGGGCTACTTTGCGAAGGGCCGCGATACTTCACGCCCCCCTCTGTCCTGCCGGACATCTCCCCCACGAGGGGGGAGATCGGCGGCTTCAACGGCGGCGCCGAGCATCCTTGACCCACCTACCACCCACGCTATGCTCGCATCCATGTCAGGGACCAGCCCCGCGGCCACCGCACCGCTCATCGTGATCGACCTTCAGACCGGCATGTTCGACGGCGTTGCCGAGCCGCCGATCCATGATGCCGACGGCATGGTTGCCCGGACCCGCGCGCTGATCGAATGGGCACGGCGGAGCGGGCGCAAGATCGCCTTCATCAGGCACGACGGCCCGCAGGGCGATCCTCTGGCGCCGGGTGAGCCGGGCTGGCCGGTGTGGCCGGCGCTCGGCCAGGCTGAGGACGAGCCGATTTTCGCCAAGCGTGTCGGCGACGCGTTCAGCAATGCCGCGCTTGCAGAATGGGTAGTCGGGCAGGGCGCCGGCGAGGTCGTTCTCATCGGCGCGCAGACCGATTTCTGCGTGGCGGCCACGGTGAAGGGCGCCTTTGCAGCGGGCCTGGGCGTCACGGTGGTTTCCGACGCCCACAGCACGCTCGACGCCGCCAGCGAGACGGCCGCGGAGATCATCGCCCGGCACAATGCGGCATTTGCCGCCACCGGGGTTAAACTGGTGACGACAAAAGCCCTGACCGATAGCTGATCCGCCGGCTCATCCCTACGCCGTCAAAGCCTGATCCAGCCGGGAAGAAACTGGCGGGTTCAGACAATTTGGCGCGGGGCACCTCATCACTTGCGGGCTTCCGCCGGCGCGGCCTATCGCGTATTGGCGCGGGACCTCTCCTTTGGCCTTTCCCGGAAAACCATGATTCGTCTCGAAAGCATCAGCAAGCAGAACGGCCGGCAGATCGTCTTCATCGAAGCCTCCGCCGCGTTGCAGAAGGGCGAGAAGGTCGGGCTGGTCGGGCCTAACGGCGCCGGCAAGACGACGCTGTTTCGCATGATCAACGGCGAGGAGCAGCCCGACGAGGGCCAGGTCTCGGTCGATCGCGGCGTCACCATCGGCTATTTCAGCCAGGATGTCGGCGACATGGAAGGCCGCAGCGCCGTTGCCGAAGTGATGGACGGCGCCGGGCCGGTGAGCGAAGTGGCGGCCGAGATGCGCGAGCTCGAGCACGCCATGGGCGACCCCGATCGCGCCGGTGAGATGGACGAGATCATCGCCCGTTACGGCGAGGCGCAGCATCGTTTCGAGGAGCTCGACGGCTATGCGCTGGATGGGCGCGCCCGCGAAGTGCTGGACGGGCTCGGCTTCAGCCAGGAGATGATGGACGGCGATGTCGGCAAGCTGTCCGGCGGCTGGAAAATGCGCGTGGCGCTGGCCAGGATCCTTTTGATGCGGCCCGACGCCATGCTGCTCGATGAGCCGAGCAACCATCTCGACCTCGAAAGTCTGATCTGGCTGGAGCAGTTCCTGAAGAACTATGACGGCGCGCTGCTGATGACCTCGCACGACCGCGAGTTCATGAACCGCATCGTCAACAAGGTGGTCGAGATCGACGGCGGCTCGCTGACCGCTTACTCCGGCAACTACGAATTCTACCAGCAGCAGCGGGCGATTGCCGACCGGCAGCAGCAGGCGCAGTTCGAGCGCCAGCAGGCGATGCTGGCCAAGGAGATCGCCTTCATCGAGCGCTTCAAGGCGCGCGCCTCGCATGCCGCCCAGGTGCAGAGCCGGGTGAAGAAGCTGGACAAGATCGACCGTGTCGAGCCGCCCAAGCGCCGCCAGAAGGTGTCGTTCGACTTCCAGCCGGCGCCGCGCTGCGGCGAGGACGTGGTGACGCTGAAGAACGTGCACAAGGGCTATGGCAGCCGCTCGATCTATGAGGGGCTCGATTTTCAGGTGCGTCGCCGCGAGCGCTGGTGCATCATGGGCGTCAACGGCGCCGGCAAATCGACGCTGCTGAAGCTGGTGGCCGGCGCTTCCGAGCCGGATAATGGCACGGTGGCGCGCGGCCCGAGCGTCAAGATGGGCTATTTCGCCCAGCACGCCATGGAAGTACTGGAGGGCGAGCGCACCGTGTTCCAGACGCTGGAAGACGCGTTTCCGCAGGCCGGCCAGGCGCCGCTCAGGGCGCTGGCCGGCTGCTTCGGCTTTTCCGGCGATGAGATCGAGAAGAAATGCCGCGTGCTGTCGGGCGGCGAGAAGGCACGGCTGGTGATGGCACTGATGCTGTTCGACCCGCCCAATTTGCTGGTGCTGGACGAGCCGACCAACCACCTCGACATCGCCACCAAGGAGATGCTGATCACGGCACTGTCGCAGTACGAGGGGACCATGCTGTTCGTCTCGCATGATCGCCATTTCCTGGCGGCGCTGTCGAATCGCGTTCTGGAACTGACACCCGAGGGGATTCATACCTATGGCGGCGGCTATACGGAGTATGTCGAGCGCACCGGGCAGGAGGCGCCGGGGTTGAGGAGCTGAGGCGCGGACCCAGCTCTAAGCACGAGCTGTTCAGCCGTGTATCGCAATTTCGCGCAGCGGATCGCCGCCGTCGATGAACAGCCGGCCTTGCGCGGTCAACACAGCGCCGAGCCGTTGCAGGGCGATTTTTCCCGCTTCGGGATGACGACCGTCCAGCGCGCCGACGCGCACCGCAACGGCAATGTCGAAGCGCTTCTCGTCGGCCTCCAACTCGAAATCTTCGATCGCGACCTGGCGAAGACTCAACCGGCCTGCCGCAATCTCGGCGCGCGAGGCGGCTCCGGCCTGTGCGATGGCCTTGGCGGAGCGATCGATCGCCAGCACATGCCCGCCGCCGATCCGGCGCGCGATCTCGCGCGCCGCAGCACCTGGTCCGCAGCCGATCTCCAGCACGCGCATGCCCGGCCGCAAAGGCAGCGCGTTGATGATCGCCAAAAGCCTTGGCGACAAGTCGTTCGCCATTCCCTGTTCTCCAGCTTTTTGCGATCCGAGATTAGCGACCGCGGCCGGCGACAGGAAGAGACGCGGACATCGCCGATGCATTCACCAAGCTGCCGGGTCGAGGAGGGGCATGATCAACATCGAAGAGAACTGGTCGGTCGCCTCAACTGCGGCGGCCGAGCGGCCCGGCGTCGTTGACCTGAGGGGTAGGGAGGGACTGGCGCCGAGCCTAACCGGTGGGGGGTAGATTACCGGCCGTTTATGTGTATACGCTCAAGCTAATATAAGAGCAAGCTAATGTTATGCGTCAGCGATGCGGGACGTTGGTTTCTGATCAGTGGACGGCCGCCGCCTCCTGGCCGCGCACTCCAACCGACCCAACACCGCTTATTGCCTTCAAATCGTGGCTCCAATGCTGTACCCAGCCCGAATTCAAGGAGCCTCGATGACCTCACATCCCGACATCCCCGACGCCAGCATGGCCGTCGATGCGGCCGGCATGACAGCCGATGAAGAGCGTGCCGACGAGGCGGATGCCGCATGGCAGGACGATGTTCGCGAGGGCGTGCGGCATATAGGCGATCTGGATTCCCTGCCGCTGTCGCCTGCCGAGCGCGCGGCGGCCGAAGCCGCGGCCACGCGTCACAAGGTTCGCATTCCCAAGGCCTATCTCGACCTGATCGACTGGAGCGACCCGGCCGATCCGATACGGCTTCAGGTCATTCCGTCGCCAGATGAACTGACGGAGCAGGAGGGCGAACTCGACGATCCGATCGCCGACTACGCCTTCAGTCCGGTGCCGCGATTGACGCATCGCCATGCCGATAGGGTTCTACTGTTCCCGACCTATCAATGCGCGGTCTATTGCCGGTTCTGCTTTCGCAAGGAGTCGCTGACCTCGATCGGCCGGGGTTTTTCGCGCGAGGCGCTGGGGCCGGCCTTCGCCTATATCGAGTCCCATCCGGAAATCCGCGAGGTGATCCTGACCGGCGGCGATCCGCTCTCCCTGCCGGACAAGGCGCTGACGGAAATCCGCGCCCGCGTCGAGGCGATCCAGCATGTGCGGCTGTTGCGCATCCACACCCGCGTGCCCGTGGCGCTGCCCTCGCGCGTCACCAGCGGGCTGGTTCAAGCCTTGCAGGGCCGGCTGATGGTCACGGTCGTCACCCATTTCAACCATCCACGCGAGATCACCGAGGCGACCGAGCGGGCCTGCCGCACGTTGCGGCAGGGCGGCTTCGTGCTGCTGAACCAGAGCGTTCTGCTGAAAGGCGTGAACGACACGGTCGAGGTGCTGGAAGAGCTGTGCCGCGAGCTGATGTACCGCCTTGGCGTCAAACCCTATTACCTGCACCACGGCGATCTCGCGCGCGGCATGGCGCACCGGCGCACCACGATCGCCGAGGGCCAGGCGCTGGTCAGCGCCTTGCGCGCGCGCCTGTCGGGCATCTGCAACCCCGTCTATGTGCTGGACCTGCCGGACGGCGGAGGGAAAGTGCCGCTCGGCCGGTCCTATCTCGAGGCGCGGGACGGGGAGACATGGCAGATACGTGGGCTTGATGGGGTTGTGAGGGCGTATAGGGAGGTTGCTGGGGAGTAGGGGACGCGCAGCCGCCGAACCGTCGAGGTCGCGTTCAGCTTATGTAGTGATGTCCCATATAGATATCATGGTCTAGACAGGACATGTTCGGTTCTGGGAATGTGCATTGGACGTTCCGCTAGTTTAGTCAACTAATATATATCGCCCAACTCATATCGTCGGTTTTGGGCTAGCGGGAAAACCTGCCTGCTGCTTGTACGACGGTGCCTGAGGCCACATTTTACAACCGGCTGGCAAAGCTCCCTTTTGTTGATATCAGCCTAAATCCGGCTGGTGTTTCGATGCGGCGTTGAGGCTATAAAGCCGTTCAACCGGGCGGCATAGAGATGCATTTCGGCCGGTCGAAGAGGGGTATGGTCATCGACGGAACGCCAAACGTGATTTTGCTGATCGGCAGCGCCCCCGATGTGGTGCGCTGCGCGGCCTGGCCCAAGCAGGCCTTCGGCAAGATCGTCGCCATCAACAATGCCTGGCGCGTGCGCCCTGACTGGGATTTCCTCGTCCATGCCGGCGATTTCCCGGCGGAGCGGATGCCGCAAGGCGATCCCTTGCAGCAGGCGCAGATCTTCAGCGCCTCGCATTACGTTCCGGCGCAAAACAGCTTTGGCGGCTTCGTCTATGCCGGCGGCACCATGTCGATGACGGCGGCCTACTGGACGATCCACAGCCAGAAGCCCGACGTGCTGGCATTCCTTGGCTGCGACATGATCTACGATCAGCCCGGCAACACGCATTTTTACGGCGTCGGCCGCGCCGACCCTTTGCGCAACGACGTCACGCTGCGCAACCTCGAGGCGAAGGCGGCCCGCCTGCTCGTCCATGCTCTCCGGCGCGGCTGCCTGTGCGTCAACCTATCCGACCTGCCGCGCAGCCGGCTGATCTTCCCGCGGCTGACGCTCGACGAACTCGATGCGCTTTCTTCCTCGCAGCTTTCGGAAATGAAGGCGGAGGTGCTTGCCGGCCTGCGGCTCGATCGGGCGGAGGAGGCCGACAGGATCGAGAAGGAACTCGGCTATTTCTTCGAGGACGGTATGTACTGGAAGCACCTCGACAAGCTCGACGAGAAATTCCTGGCCGATATCGACCGGCTGTGGATGGCGGCGGTGGAGGCGAGCCAGCCGAAGCTGCCAATCTCCCCCACGAGGGGGGAGATCGGCGCGTCGTCCGCTTAGCTTTTGGCCGCCTCGAGCTTGTCTTGCGTCTTCGTCTCGAAGTCGCTGGCGTCATGGCGTTCGTGCAGCTGCATCGAGGGCTGGCCGAAGGTGCGGTTGACCATGCGGCCGCGCTTGACCGCCGGCCGTGCATCGATAGCGTCGGCCCAGCGCTGCACGTTCTTGTACTCTTCCACCTGCAGGAACTCGCCGGAATCATCATACATGCGGCCCTTGGCCAGCCCGCCATACCAGGGCCACACCGCGATGTCGGCAATCGTGTAGTCGCTGCCGCCTAAATACTCGCTTTCGGCCAGGCGCCGGTCAAGCACGTCCATCTGCCGCTTGGTCTCCATGGCGAAGCGGTCGATGGCATATTCGATCTTCATCGGCGCATAGGCATAGAAATGGCCGAAGCCGCCGCCGAGATAGGGCGCCGACCCCATCTGCCAGAACAGCCATGACAGGGTTTCGGCACGAGCCGGCTGCTCTGTCGGCAGGAATTCGCCGAATTTTTCGGCGAGATAGAGCACGATCGAACCGGATTCGAAGATGCGGATCGGCTTTTCGCCGCTGCGGTCCATCATGGCCGGGATCTTGGAGTTGGGGTTGACCTTGACGAAGCCGCTGCCGAACTGGTCGCCGTCATTGATCCTGATCGGCCAGGCGTCGTATTCGGCGCCGCTGTGGCCGAGCGCCAGAAGCTCCTCCAGCATGATCGTCACCTTGACGCCGTTCGGCGTCGCCAGCGAATAAAGCTGCAGCGGATGCTTGCCGACCGGCAGTTCCTTGTCATGCGTCGGGCCGGCGATCGGCCGGTTGATGTTGGCGAAAGCGCCGCCATTTGGCTTGTTCCAGGTCCAGACTTTTGGCGGCGTATATTGGTCCGTTGTGTAGTCGTTCATGTCGGGAGGCCTTTGGATTGGAAGGATTGGGGATTGGAAGGATTGGGGTTCGGGAGGATTGGGGTTCGGGAGGATTGGGGGAGGATCTCAGGGTATCAACTTGGGTGATGGAGGCGGAACTTTGCATAGGACAGCTTCGGATAGCCGTAGGTACAGATAGGGCGGCCGGCGCTGTTGCAAAACCCCGGCGCCAACGGCGCGGCGCCGGTCCGCACCAAAGCCGGCGCCGCCTCTTGCGCCTGGTCACCGGCGCCATACTATAGCCCATATCGGCCTGCGAACCTCATATCAGCCTGCGAACATTGCCAGGAACCAAAGCATGAATATCGAGCCCCTTTTGCGATCCATCGTGGCCGTCCGCGCCACCGTCCCCGAAGACGCCTTCACGGCAGACGCGCTGGGCACCCGCCGCGAAGGCAGCGGCGTCGTCATCCGCGGCGACGGGTTGGTGCTCACCATCGGCTATCTCATCACCGAGGCCGAGGAGGTCTGGCTGGCCGACCAGGACGGCCGCGTGGTGCCCGCCCATGCGCTCGCCTACGATCAGGAATCGGGCTTCGGCCTGGTGCAGGCGCTGGCGCCGCTCGGACTGCCCGCCATTGCGCTCGGTGATGCGTCCAGGGCGAAGATCGGCGATCCCGTCGTGCTCGCCGACGGCGTCGGCCGCTCGGTGCGGGCGCAGATCGTCACCAAGCAGGAATTCGCCGGCTATTGGGAATATCTGATCGACGAAGCGATCTTCACGGCGCCGGCCCACCCCTCATGGGGCGGCGCCGGCCTCATCGGCGCTGATGGCAGGCTGCTCGGCATCGGTTCGCTGCGCCTGCAGATGAGCCGCAACGGCGAGGTCGCCGACATCAACATGGTGGTGCCGATCGATCTGCTGCCGCCTATCCTCGACGATCTCCTGACGCGCGGCCAGGTCGCCAGGCCGCCGCGGCCGTGGCTCGGCGCCTTCTCGGCCGAGAGCGACGGCAAGGTCGTGGTGATGAGCGTCGCCGAGGGCGGCCCGGCCGCCCAGGCGGGCCTGCGCCAGGGCGACGTCATCTCGGATGTCCGCGACGCGGCGGTCGACGGGCTCGCCGATTTTTATCGCAAGCTGTGGAAGAGCGGCCCGGCGGGCGCCGAGATCCCGATCCGCGTGCTGCGCGACGGCCGCGAAACCTGGCTGCGCGTCAAATCCGCCGATCGCAACAGCCTGCTGTGGAAGCCGCCGCTGCAGTGAGGCAACCGAAACCTCTTACTCTCCGCAAGCGCTGAAGCCAGTGCCTGGGGTCCACTCCGCGAACGGGATGACCTTGCCCTCGACCGATACGGTCGCGTGCCTGGTGGTGCCGTCCGCCAGCTTCTTGCTGCTGTTGCCCTTGCCGGTCAGCACATTGTAGTCGCAGTCGCCGGCAACATTGTCGTCCATGTAATCCCAATATTCGTAGGCGAAACCGGCGACGACGAACGTGCCGTTGCGCCAGGCGAGCGTCAGCGTCTTGTTGGTCCGCTCGCTGCCGATCTCCATCGCCGGAATATAGAGCTTGATCGAGCCGTTGGGGAGCGCGGTGAGTTCGGGCTCGGCGTCGGATGTGGCGGGGCCTGGCCGGTCGTAGTCCTTCCATTCCGCGTAAATCTGTTCATGCACGACCCCGGCAGGCCTGAGAAAATTGCCGTCGCGGTCCCTGAGGAACAAATGCAGGTCCATGGAATAGCCGGGCTCGGTCTCGACGATCATCGCCAGATCGGCGGCGCCATCGCCGTTCCAGTCGCCGGTCGCCGCCGTGATGATCTTCTGGGTCTCGATCGGCTCCGCCAGGGCGGCGGCCGGCAGCAACAGGACCAGACCGAATATTGTCGATCGCATGTAAATCCCCCGAGCTTGGGCAGGCCTGAGACGCACGCGCTTCTCAGGAGGCCCGGCTCTGCCGCGTCTCGGAACGGCTCGTCTCGTTGAGCAGCCGGCAGAGCGAAACCGCTTCACGACGGCTCAGGCCGATCAGCGCGATCTGCGAAAATTGCGCCGGCAGATCGTGAACGATGTCCCACACCATCCATCGTCCGTTCGGCTCCAAGACACATTCGTAGCGCAATAGTTGTTCCTGCATCCGACCCCCCGGCTTTGCTCACCGGACTGGTACAGTGTCGAGGTAAATGAGTTGTTGCGCCGCGAGAGTATTCCACGGCTATCAAAACCAGGCGTTGAATCCCGCAGCGGCGAGCCTGACACACAGCAGGCCGCCCGGCGGGGCGGATCTCGACAAGGCGGCAGGGCAGGGACGCTTCTGGCGTGAGCGGCGCCGGCCGCCAACGTGGATCAGGCGTTGCGGCTCGCCATATGCGCGTCGAGCTTCCTCCTCGAGGGGCCGTAGCGCTTGATAATGGTCGCGGCCTCGCTTTGCGGTATGCCGTATTTGCGGGCAAACGCAGCGACCTCGTATGGCTCTTCGCCGGAGACCAGTTTGCGATCCTGCTTGGTCTTGGATTTGTCGTCGGCCATGGCGTCCTCCATCACATCTGGTCGTTATAGGGCTCCTTGGTCCGGCCGACCATCCTGGCCAGTTCGGCAAAGGACGGCACGCCGGTTTCGCCCTGGGCATTGTTGGCCGCCTGCAGCAGCCTGAGCGGAAAGCAGACGGCGTCGCGGTTGGACGGCGACATGTCTTCATAGAGACGCTCGTCGCTGGTCATCGCCGCCTCGGCCCGGCGCAACGCCATGTCGACTTCGTCGACCGATAACAGGCCCTTGTGGACCAGCGCGTTGTTGACGGCCGCGATTGCCATCATCAGTCCTTCGAGCTGGAGATTGGCGACGTTCATCGTCTTGCGTCCTTGCCGGGCTTCTTGACGGTAGCCTTGCCGTCTGGACGGATGGCTGCGCGCGGCGGGTTCTGGCCCTCCGAATGCCGGGTCTTGTCGTCGAAATCGTCAGCCGGCCTGGTCAATCTCATGCCGCCGGGAGGTGGCTTGTTGCCGGCCGCATCCTGCGAGAATTCGTCGGCCGCGTCGGGGCTCGTCTTTGCCGGATATTTCCTCGCTCCGGTCTCGTAGCGGTTCTGGTCGTCGGCCATGTCCTGTGCTCCGGTTGCAATGAGCAGATAACTTTCATGCGACGGCAGCGGTTCCGTGGCGAAATCGACCTTGCCGGTGCCGCAGCCTTAGCAATCTGTCGGGTTTTCGTGCATTCTTGTGCATGCCAACGATGCTTCGCTCCGACGTGCCGGCAAAATGCTGCTCCTGTTGCGGTGGGCGCGACCACAATTACGAGGATTGCCCGAAGCGCAAAAGCGATGCCGAACGGCAGAAGGACGCGTCAGGCAACGCCTACCAGCGCGGCGCTGCGGCTGGAGTGGAAGTCCGCTAAAGCGGTTCCAGAAAAGTGTCGGCGGTTTTCCGTCCGGAACTGCGTCAAACAGACAAGCGGTTTTCAAAGCCAATCTCCATTGCCCGCCTAGCCTGATGGCGAGCTACCAATCGCTACCTTGCATAAACAGGTAGCGTGTTATATACAGCCATTGAATTTTGGAAGTTACGCATGACCGACTCGATCCAGGTGCAGTTGCGAAAAGGCGCTCTCGAGTTGTGCGTCCTGGCCGTGCTGTCGCGGGGCGAAAGCTATGGCTACGAGATCGCCAGCACGCTGGTCGCCGCTGTGAACATGGGAGAAGGCACGATCTATCCGCTGATGCGGCGGATGCAGAATGACGGCCTCGTCGCCACCCGCATCGTCGAGTCGAGCAGCGGGCCGCCGCGCAAATATTACCGGCTCACGCCGCTCGGCCAGCAGGCTTTCGAAGCTCATCGCCGCGACTGGCGCTCGCTCGCGGGCGCAGTCGACAAACTTCTTGAGGATTTGCCATGACCAGGGATGCCTTCCTGCGAAAATTGAGACTGGGGCTCGCCGGCCTGCCAACTCAGGAGATCGAGGATATTATTGGCGACTACGCCGCCCATTTCGCCGATGCCTCGGGCCGCAGCGAAGCGGAGGTCGCGGCGGCCCTGGGTGACCCGGCCAGGCTTGCCCGCGAACTCCGCGCCGAAGCTGGGCTGCGCCGTTTTGAAACTCATTGGAGCGTGTCGAACATGTTGGCGGCGACGTTCGCGCTTGCCGGCCTTGCCTTCGTCGACATCGTCTTCCTGCTGCCGCTGCTCATCACCGCGGTCGTGCTTGCGCTCGGCCTTGGCATCACGCTTGTCGCCATCGGTGCGCTGGGCATCAAGATCATTCTGACCACGCTGCTGTTCGAGCCCGGCGGCACGCTCACGGCGATGCTTGGCCGCGTCTTCATCGGCGCCGGACTGGTGTGCGGGTTCCTCGGCGGCGGCGCCCTGCTGTTGCTGGGGTCGAGCGCCGGCATACAGGTCTTCGGGCGCTATGCCCGGATGCATTCCCGTCTGACCCACCCGGACCGCAACCAGGCTTGAGCGGTGCCAAGATCGCAATTTGTCATCACGTTGAAGGAAACGGACCATGACTGGAAAACTGGCATTCGTCGCAGCGGCGGGACTGGCCGGCGCCGCGCTCTTCCTGGCCGTCGGCATCGGGCTGGCCGGGCCGGACTGGATCAACGCCGGGGGTTCATGGATTGGCGGACAATCCACCTGCGGAGCAACCACATCGACCAGAAAAGAGGTCACGCTGCCGTTCCGCAACGACGGCAGTTTCACGATCGCTTTGCCGGCTTCAGTCCGTTATCAGCCGGGTGACAAGGCCGAGGCCGTCGTCAGCGGCGAGTCGACCCTGATCGACCATGTGCGGATGGAAGGCAGCAGGCTCACCTTGGATTGCGAACCGGGCTGGTTCGCGTCCCGGTTCGATGTCAGCGTGTCGGGGCCGGCAATTTCAGACTGGAAAGTGGTCGGCAGCGGCGACCTTGCCCTGTCGCAGATCAATCAGCCCGGGCTGCAGCTGAACATCCGCGGCAGCGGCAGCGTTACCGCAACCGGAACCGCCCAGACGGTCGATCTGGATATCCGCGGTTCGGGCACCGGCCGGCTCAGGAACCTTATCGCCCAATCCGCGCGGATCGAGATCCGCGGCAGCGGCGATGCGGAGATTACCGCACAAGCGGATGCGGATGTCACGATTTCCGGCAGCGGTGACGTCGACGTCTACGGGCACCCGACCATGCGGCGTTCGGAGGTCAGAGGCAGCGGCAGCATTACACAGGTGCCGTAAAGCAATTTCGGGCATAGGGAATTGCGGTTGATGCTCTGAACCACCCTGCCGGTCCGACAAGGCAACCGTACCGTTCCTCGAACTCAGCACCCCTGCCGCAGCATCGAACTGAGGCGCGGCATCGCGGCGCAAACCGGATCAGGGCGGCGGCGCGGTAGCCGTCCTGATGCGGTCACGGCTGAAGCACGGCGCCTCGGGCGCTTGCTTGCGTTTGCCCGAGAAAAGCCGTCAGCAGCTCCATTCCCGCCGGCCAGTCGCCGAGCCCGCTGTCGCCATTGATGTGGCCAAGCGGTCCGGCGATATGGAGATCGCTGCCCCAGCGCTCGGATTTTGCCCTGACATAGTCCAGCGAGCCGTAGGGATCGTTGGTGCTGGCGACAATCAGCGAGGGAAAGCGAAGCCGTTGTTGCGGTGTCTCGGCGAAGGCGCGGGCGGAGGAGGGGAAGGCCGGCGACGCAGGGTCCGGAACCGCAACCAGCAACGCGCCGCCGACCTCGCGGGGCGAGATCCGCTGCCAGTGCGCGACCAGCAGGCAGCCGAGGCTATGGGCGACGAGCACCGGTGGTGTCCTTGCCAGGCCTACAGCGGCTTCCAGCGCAGCCACCCAGTCGTCGAAGTCCGGCGCGTCCCAACTCGCCGGGCTGAACCGCCGCATCGCCAGGTCCGCCTGTTGCCAACGTGTCTGCCAGTGGGCTTTGCCCGATCCGCCGATGCCCGGCACAATGATGAATTCGGTCATGCGAAGCCCTTCTCTCCTGATGCAACGCGCGCAATTCTAGGTCTTCTCCCAGGCGGCGGAATGAGAGATCATCGGAAAGCAGCGAAGAAATCCGATGGATTAAAGGTGATCATGCGGAACGGCGATTATCGGCCAAGGCTCGATCCCACCGATCTGGCGATCATCGAGATCATGCAGGAGGATGGCCGCATCGGCATCTCCGAGCTTGGCCGCCGCGTCGGCCTGTCCCAGCCCGCCGCTTCGGAACGGGTGAAGCGGCTGGAGGAGCGCGGCGTCATCACCGGCTACAAGGCGGTGATCAATTCGGCAGCGCTCGGGCTCGGCACCATGGCGGTCATCCGCTTGCGCACCACGCATGAGCATATCCAGGCCTGCCTGAAGAAGCTCGCCCAGTTGCCGGAGGTGATCGAGGTACTGCGGGTGACCGGCGAGGACTGTTTTCTGGTCAAGGTCGTGGTCCCGTCACCGCCCGACCTTGAAAGCATCGTCGACAGCATCGGCCACTACGGCACGGTGACGACAAATGTGGTTCTGCGCGCCGAGCCACCGAAGCGGCTGGGGCGCGAATTGGTGACGAGGGCCTGACCGGGGCGCCGCCCCGCCGCCCGTCTATCGCTTTGTCTGCGTATGCCCGACGGCATTGGCGAACGAGATGCCGCCCTTGATCTCGCGCATCGCCATCGAGGTGATCGTGCGCCGCACGCCGGGTAACCGGCTGAGCTCCTCGCGCAGCATCCTGTCGAGCGCCATCATGTCGACGGTGACGATCTGCAGGAGATAGTCGGCCTCGCCTGTCGTGGCGTGGCAGCGGCGGATCAGCGGATGCTTCTGCACCGCCGCCTCGAAGGCGTCCGACAGCTCGAAATCGATCGACACCTGGATAAAGGCTTCGATGCCGAAGCCGAGCTTGGCCGGGTCGATGCGGGTCGAGTAGCCCCGGATGACACCGGCGTCCTCCAGCGCCTTGACCCGCTTCCAGCACGGCGTCTTGCTCAGGCCAACCTCGTCGGCGAGCGCGGCAAAGGAGATCCGGGCATCGCGTTCGAGCGCCGCGACAATCTTCCGGTCGACCGCATCCAGCATCATTTGTTCTTCCAATCTGCTTCAGGGACAGTTTTCGTCCTTCGTTTCCCGCCAGTCGAATAACAGAAAGGGACAATGTTCGGCAAGAAAGCGATTAGACTCGGGAGACCGGGATCCAACAAGCGCCTACGGCCCGAAGGCCGGGGCAAGGAGCATGGCCATGGACAAGCAAGACTATTATGCCCGCATCGAAACGCCTGAGATGCGCGACTATGGCGTCTACCTCAAATGCGACAGGCTGCTTGCCTGCCAGAAGCCGCTGGCCGAGATGGTCAATGCCGACGAGCTGCAGTTCCAGATCGTGCATCAGGTCGAGGAACTGTGGATGAAGCTCATCGCCTATACGCTGATCGACGTCGTCGATTTCCTGGAAAGGCAGGATACGCATCGCATCGTCACGCTGATGGGGCGCGTGCATCGGCTGATGCGGCTGATGACGGCGCAGCTCGACCTGCTCGAAACCATGTCGCCCAAGGAATACCAGCAGATCCGGTTGCAGCTCGGCAATGGCAGCGGCCAGGAATCGCCGGGCTTCAAGCAGCTGCTGCGGCTGCCGCCCGATCTGTGGCGGGCCTTCAAGGCGTCCTACCTCGATGGCCGCGGGCTCTCGGTCGAGGACGTCTACGATGCCGGCTACGATCACGGCGACAGCTATGTCGTTGCCGAAGCGCTGGTCGAGTTCGACGAGTTGTTCCAGAAATTCCGCGCCAACCACCTCTACCTCATCCACCGCACCATCGGTCTCGGCGCGAAATCGCTGAAGGGCCGGCCGGTCGAATTGCTGGAGGCCGGCGCCCGCCACCGCTTCTTCCCGGAGCTCTGGGACATACGCTGGGCGATGACCGACCGCTGGGGCAGCCAGTATGGAACGATACGGGAGCCGATCAGCAAGCCGGGGGCCAAGGTGGGGTAGTCCTGAACCTGGTTCCTCGCCCTAGTAAAGGCAGGCAATTGATAGGGAGTCCCCCTCATCCGGCCGCGGAGCCTGTCCTCGGGCTTGCCGGAGGCAAGACCCGTGGGCGGCCACCTTCTCCCCGCTGGGGAGAAGAGGCTGGCATCAACGCAGGCGACCTCCTCTCCCCTCGGGGAGAGGTCGGATTGCCCCGAATTGCCCTTCGCAATTCGGTTGGCAATCCGGGTGAGGGGGCACTTGCCCATATGCGCCCTGCCTCCATTGGGCGAGGAACCAGGTTCTGCAATGTCTGGCCCGCTACGCGCTTGTATCCTGCAGGTTTTTCGGGGGATGATGTCGGGCTTGCGGCTGGTGGTGCGTCCTTGGGGCGAAACCGTCGCAACTCTTGGGAGGACATCATGACCTTGGAAACCACTCACTCATCCGTTCAGTCGCCGTGGCAGACCGCGGCAATCCTTGTCGCCCGCCTGATCTTTGCCGCCGTCTTCCTGATGGCCGTGACCTTCAAATTCATCGATATCGGCGCCACCGCCGGCTATATCGCGGCGGCCGGATTTCCGTTCCCGCTGTTCCTGGCCTGGTGCGCAGCCCTGCTCGAGGTCGTCCTCGTCCTATGCTTCCTGACCGGCGCCTTCTTCTCCTGGGCAGCACTCGTCGCCGGCGCCTATGTGCTGTTCCTGGGCTTCGCCTTCCACGGGCCATCGCACTGGGCCGGCAACCAGGCGGAGTTCGGCTTCTTCGTCGACCATTTCACCTTCCTGGCCGGGCTGCTGTTTGCCGCCGTGCACGGGCCAGGCCGCGTCCTGGCGCTGAAGCTTGGCAGGGGGTGATGCCAAAGCTTGCTGCGGCGGTCATCCTCGATCGCCGCTTCACATCTGGTCGTTGTAAGGTTCCTTGATCTGACCAACCATCCGCGCCAGTTTTGAGAAGGACGGCATGTCCGTCTCCGGCTGACACTGATTGGCCAACTCCAGCAGTCGGATCGGGAAGTTGACGGCGTCGCGGCTCGACGCCGACATGCCTTCGGACCTTTCCTCGTTGGTCTCGCTGGCTTCGGCCTTGCGCAAGGCGATGTCTATCTCCTCGACAGAGAGCACGCCCTTGCGGACCAGGACCTGATTGATCGATGCGATGGCCATAAGCAGGCCTTCGAGTTGCAGATTGGCGACGTTCATGGCTTTTGCTCCCATTGGCTAAGCTTCAAACGCGCGAATGCCTGTTCTGATCCGGACGGTGGCGTCTCGCCGGCCGGTGTGCTTCGCCCACCACCTCGCATTTTTTGCCGCCGCAACGTATTTTGTTCTTGCTTTGTGCCGGCAGCTATGCTACTAATCTGGGTATGGTGCTAATTGGCTCCAACGATCCGCCCGCCGAGGCGGGTTTTTTGTTTCAGGCCGGTTTGGAGACGATCACGGCGAGCGAGGCGAGCTTTCCGTCACTCAGGCTTCGGATGTAGTTGCGGCGGCGCTGCAGGAATTCCGCGCCCATGACGATTTCATTTGCCTGCTGCTGCGCCGGCGAGGGCACGATGCCGGAATTGGCTCTCTGCAGCGCCAGCTCAACATGTTCGCCGGTTTCGTCGACGATCTCGTCGATGCGAAACCCGGCATCTGCAAACAGGGTTTTCAATTTTTCCCGATCGGCGAGGTGACTGGTCGCCGGCGAAACCGCCCAGGGCATGGGGTAGTACGGCTCGCCGCCGGCGAGCATGGCCTCGGTCCAGATCAGCCTGCCTCGCGGTTTCAGCACGCGCCAGGCCTCGTCGATGACCGCGGCCTTATTCTCGATGTTCATGCCGACATAGAAGCAGATCGCCGCATTGAACGTGCTGTCGCCAAAAGGCAATTTCGTCGCGTCGGCCTGATGGAAGCGAACCTTGTCGGACAATCCGCTGAGTGCGGGCAGTCGGCTCGACGCGGCGACAAAGGCCGGCGTCAGGTCGATGCCGTCGACCTGGCAGCCATAGGTCGAGGCCAGAAATCTTGCCGGCCCGCCAATGCCGCTGCCGATATCCAAGATCCGATCTGTCGGCGAAGGCGCAAGACGGGCAGCATGCTCCCGCGTGGCGATCAGTTCGCGGCCATGGAGCTGATCGAATGGATAGACTTGCGCGGCGGCGAGTTTGCCGGCCGGGTCGACGTCCGGGATCGCGGCCAATATGCGATCGACGATGCCGTCGCTGCCGTAGTGACCGGTGACATTGCCCATGACGCGTTCCCCTCAAGCGCAAACACCATCCCGTCAACGCAAGTCTCACGCAATGCCCCGCCTTTCTCGCCAAAGAACCCCTCTTTCCAGCCGTCCACCGATGAAGGGTGCGAGGTCGTCAGTGCATTTTTTTCCGCTGATGCCACATTTTGTTCTTGCTTTGTGCCGGCAGCTATGCTACTAATTTGGGTATGGTGCCAATTGGCTCCAACGACCCGCCCGCCGAGGCGGGTTTTTTGTTTCAGGCTTCCTTTTCGACCAAACGTTACGTGAGCTGCCAGCTGTGGGGCCGGCAGGACAGGGGCGCGAAGGAACGCGACCTGACGATCGTCGGAACCGCGAAATCACCAACCATGAATCCCGCAACGCGCTCGTGCGCCCACCCCCAGAGAACATCCCCATGTCCAACCGTTACGCCACCATCATCACCGACGATGACGGCCACGAGGTCGTCAGCGCCATTGGCGAGTTCGCCGGCGCCGCACCCTATGCACGCATCGGCCGCTTCGAACTGGTCGCCGCCGGCGTGCGGATCGGTATGCTGCGTGGCGGTACCGTCGATGCGGTCGGCGGCTTCGGCTTCCCGTCGGAAGCACTCGACGGCAAGGCGGTGGCAATTCTCAGGGCACGGCTGAATGCCTTGCCTGACGCCAGTGCGATGAAGCCCGGCACGCTGACTAAGCGCATTGTGCGGCCAGCCAACAAGAAGCCGGCGATCTCCGCCGGGACGGCAGAGTAGGGCATGGCCAAGGCTCCTTCCACCGGCGATCCCCAGCCGCACGATCAAGCACCCGGCAAGCGAACCAAGCGGGCGAAGAAGACGCTGGCCGACGGCTTCCTCGAAGCGATCCGCGCCGATTTCCGCGCCCATGGCGCCGGCGTCATCGCCGAGGTGCGCGCCGAAAAGCCCGATCAGTATCTGAAGCTCGTGCTCTCGGTGCTGCCCAAGGATCTTAGTGTCAACATCAACAATCTGGATGCATTGAGCGATGACGAAATCAGGCAGCGCATCCGCGGCCTCGAAGCCGTCCTTAGGCCGTTCCTCGAGAAGCCGGATTTCGCAAAAGGCTTCGCCCAGCCGGGCGGCAAGGAAGGAATATCTCAGCCTGCTGGCGGAGCTGGACCGGAGGCGCCGCACTAACCAGCTTGCCGCCTATCGGCCTTATCCCCGACAGGCCGAATTTCACGCAGCCGGCGCGACCAATCGCGAGCGCCTGTTCATGGCCGGCAACCAGCTCGGCAAGACCAGGGCGGGCGGCGCCGAGTGGGCGATGCACCTCACCGGCCGCTATCCCGATTGGTGGCAAGGCAAGGTTTTCGATTGTGCGGTACGGATGTGGGCGGCCGGCGTCACCGGTGAAAGCACGCGCGACAACCCGCAGCGCATCCTGATCGGCCCGCCGCAGCAGCAGGCGGCCTGGGGCACCGGGATGATCCCGGCCGACGCGATCGTCAGCACGATGGCGGGACGGGCGCCGGGCGCGCTCGACAGCATCGTGGTGCGCTGGGGCGGCGGTGGCGATGTCCAGGCCGACGAATCGGTGCTGTCGTTCAAGAGCTACGAGAAAGGCCGCGAGAAATGGCAGGGCGAAACGCTGCACGGCGTCTGGTTCGACGAGGAGCCGCCGCTCGACATCTATTCCGAGGGACTGACCCGCACCAACGCCACCGGCGGCATCACCATCGTCACCTTCACGCCGCTGCTCGGCATGTCGGACGTGGTGCTGCTGTTTTTGTCCGCGGAGCAGGTGGGAGGGATGGGGAGGGGATGACAGGGCTGCGAAATCGCGCAACTCGCGTTCCTTCGCGCCCCCCTCTGTCCTGCCGGACATCTCCCCCTCTAGTGGCGAGATTGGATGTCGCATTGGCTTTCGCCAATCTCCAATGCTTGCGGATAAGCGAGACGCTGAAGCTGCCATCTCCCCCCTTGAGGGGGAGATGTCCGGCAGGACAGAGCGACTGTCTTGGCTGTCAAGCTGTTTGCCATGGTTTTTGGTCCCGGACGATTGCGTTGAG